>JBGSRE010000104.1:0-3414 GCA_041737755.1 Oligoflexus sp. | reverse complement strand
AGCAACGGCTGAGAATACCAGCCGTCTCCCCCCCCCTACTGCCAAGGTCTAACAATGACCATCACCACGACTACGATCATAAAGAGAGTCGGCACCTCGTTCATAAAGCGAAAAAACACGCCCTTTGGCAGTGACTCGCTTTTTTGCACACGTCGGACCATCAAACCCGCATGAATCGTGCTGCCCGTGATGATGATAACGGCCAGCAGCTTCACCTGAAACCACGGCAGTTGCAAGAGCTCTGGATTGAGATAAACCATGAGTAGCCCCGCGATCCAGGAGGCAATCATCGCTGGCAGAGTGATCGCTTTCCAGAGTCGGCGGCACATGATCTGCAGCAGTTCCTCGACCTTGGGATGCTCATGGCGACGCTCCGCGGCATAGACCAGCAGGCGATAGAGATAAAGGATGCCCGCCATCCAGCTGATGATGGCGATGACGTGAAAAGCCAGGATAGGCCGATACCATTCAATCATTGGCTGCTCCAGAAGGGTGTTTCAGTATCTGCCCACACATGCTTTGCAGGCGGGATATGCAGTCGCGACTTAACATGTCGAGCGGGTGCTGACTTTTGCGTTTGCGAGCAATGCGCCGGGAAAACTCGGCCTTGACGCTGAGATCGCCGTTATTATCGGGTTCGGACTGCTGCTCCCCTACAAATTCCAGCCAAAGAAAAGCATCGGCATTGTATGCGCGCTGCACAAGGTGCTCGAGTGTCTCGGCATGCAGGGGATCCCAAAGCTTATCAATTTGCTCGACAAAAAGTGCGATAGGACCATGGTGATCACTGGTAAAGGCCACCAGCTCGCGGGGATCTGATTTCATCAAATTTAATACCCGCGCCTCGACTCCGAATCGCCATAAAGTGGCTAGAGCTTTGCTCCATACCAAGGATGGCTGATTTTTTTGATTGATAAAATTGATATGGGCCTGAGGCTTGTCCCGTTTTAAAACCGAACCCACTTCCTGAAGGATAAGGCTGGCAAAGGGCGTCGGCAGCTGATGAGGATGACGAATGGCCTTCGGCCATGCTTTGCGATAATGGTAGTAAAGCTTTTGTACTCGTTTCAGACGAGATTGCAGAGTGCAGCTGCGCACGCCGCCTTGATCGTCGTCCCAGGCCATACCGAGTGCCGAGCAACAGGGGAACATATCCACCTGCAATCCAACCTGACCATCCTCGCTGCAGGATAAACCCAAGGCAAGGCCATTGAGTAAGGGATTGTCGAGATTGCTCAGGACACAGGAGTGGCTTGGCTTCATGAAGACCCTCGACGCGGTCCAGGGGGCGGTGGCTTAAGTCCTTGCAGTTTATCTTCCAATCCGCGACGCCGGAAATCTTCCCCATTGAGCTCGACAAATTCAGATGTCTCAATCAATCTTGAATAAATACGAGGACCAATTCTCTGCTCAAGACTCTCGAAGCGATCCAACTCGAAGCTGCCTGGTTTTCGTTCATCCAAATTGGTTGAAAAATTGACCTTGCTGCTGGGCTTTAAATCGTAATTCGTCGATGCAACGATAATCTTATTACGATTGTAACGACCCATGACCAATTGATCCAGGATCGATAATTCCCAATCGCTGTTACGGCCCTTGCCAAGTTCATCAATGAAGAGAATGTCGACTTCAATCAGTTCATTCAAAAGATTGGCATCGTTTTTATCCTGGGCATAACCAGCTTTCAGTTCCAAGAGGAGTTGGAAAAAGTCGATGAAGCGGACGCTGATACCTTTGCCAGCAAAGTTCTTGGCGATCGCTACGAGGAGATAGGTTTTGCCAACACCCACGGGGCCTCCCAGAAGGAGTCCGCGCGGTTTTTCCGGATCGAATTCGCGCATCCAGGTGGAAAGACGATTGACCACTTCACGGCCATTGCCGGTAAAGTTAGTAAAGGAATCCAGACGAGCCGCACTGTAACGAGCCGGAAGACACGCCGTATTGATGAAATTGACGATACGCGAAGGGGCCGGCGTGCGACAGGGCTTGGATTTGCCCTCTACTAATCGACGGTTCAGACCATAACAACCAGGACATTCACTGACACAGCTGCAAAGCTCGGCATGGGTCAAGGAGCCCATTGTTTTCAGGCGATAGCCGACACCTTCACAGCAAGCTTTCTTCTGCTCCAAAGCACAGGGCATCGTAATCGATGAGCTGGAGCTAGCATTTTGGTGAAGTTCATCTTTTAACGAACGGGATGAGCGTTCCATAGGATCCTCAGGGACTGTTTGGCACGGAAGGAAGTATAAACCAAGATGAGGACGCAAAGCATCGAGTTCCTGCCTCAAATCCAGCTCTTTCGTCTAAGGCTGGTGACTCTACACAGAAGCACGCGGGTGCGGAAGTCAGTAGCTTTGGCAAGGTTAAGGTGCAGTCCTCAAAAGAGGATGCTCGTAGGAGCGGAACGGTGCGGTATCTCAGAGAAAATGCTTGGCAGCTGGACATGGATCAGCCAAGATGAAGCCTTGACTCCTAGGGAGCGAGAGGTGGAGAACCCATGGCCAAGACTCTGTCGAAAGTGCTGCATCAAATAGATCCTTCACAGCAAGCCGCTTATGAAGCGCAAGTTTGGATTCTTTGGCTGAAGCCAGGAACCAAAAGCTGGGAGGAAATTTTACCCGCTCAACTTGCACTTCAGGAGCGTGAATTTGTTCTCACACTGGTGCAACGAAAACAGCAAAAGCCAGAATCGGGCGGAATACTAGCCTTTGATCGAACGCCTCTGCAGCGTTGGGTGTTTGCCATCGCTGACGCTGAGTTTGATACTTTTCGCTGGCTGGGTTTGGCTCGCCAGATTCTTAAGCCACTCAAAGAGCAGGGCTGCAAAAGAATTTTGGTAGATCTGCTGGAGTTGGCTCCCCCACTGACGCTTCAAGCAATTGATGCCCTCACGGCAGCGGCTCGAACCCTGCAGTTTAATTTTCCAAAATATAGCAAAAAGGAGCCGAAAAAGCCGGCAACGACTGAATTGAGTCTGACTCTATTGTGTGCCAACGACGTGGATCTGCAGCAGGCGACACGGGTCATGGATCACGCTGAATCATCTGCCGCAGCCAACAATCAATTGCGCCACCTCGTAATGCAAGCCGGCAATGATTTAACGCCAGAACATTATGTGACTCGACTGAAAAAGTTAGCGGAGCAAAATAATCTTGTCTTCAGTTTTCTGACGCAAAAGAAATTGGCAGCGATGGGTGCAGGGGCCTTTATCGCGGTCGCCAAAGGTTCGGATCACGAGGATGCCGGGATCGTCAAATGGGGCAAGAAGCGACTGCCGAAACTCAAAGGGCTGTGGGAATTTTACAGCGGCAAGGCCGGGATTGGCCGGCTGGTGCAGACCTCCTTCTTGTTCTATGGCGGGCTGACCACTGCTTTCCTGGCTTACTTCGCAGTGCATTTCAATGTCTTTGA
>JBGSRE010000650.1:0-11385 GCA_041737755.1 Oligoflexus sp. | reverse complement strand
CAACGAAAAAGTTCGATTCGTGGCTGAAAACATTGAAACTGGTTGGGCGGGGATTCGCATGTGCCCTGACCCTAACTGTCAGAGTGATGCGATTGTGGGGCGTTTGGAGGTCGGAGCCGAAGCAGGAATGCGCAGGCGAGTTCCGGAATCGGCGATTGAGAATTATCAAAAGCTTGGGTTCATGATGGTGCTCGCCTTGGTGGTTATTGCCACTTACAATGACCTGGGCCGCTTTTGGGCGTCGATGCTCAAAGGTATGAGCTCGATGTTCTAAGGATAAAACTGTGCTCATCCTGTTGCTTGATACCAGTCTGAAAGGCCCTCTCCTTGCACTTGCGGATGCTGAAAGCGGCCGCATTCTGGAAGTTGAAATCAGACAAAATCCACAGGAAGCGGCCGCTGATTTACCGAATCTGGTGCAGAGTCTATTAACTCGTCAAAGCCGGACATGGTCTGAAGTGGAAGGGGTTGTGGTTGGCACTGGCCCCGGATCTTTCACAGGTATCAAGATCGGTCTGAGCTTTGTCTACGGACTGCATCGTGCGAATCCGAAACTTGGATTTTATGCCAGCTCTGCCTTGGGTTGTTTTGCTCGCACCGCATGGGAAGCCAACATTTGGATTCTTCCAGCGACCAGCACTCACGGATACTTTGCATCGCGCACAGGTATGGGAATCGTGAATTTAGAATTGGAGCGCATTCTTTTAGAAAGTAGTACCGATGGTTCACGACTTTTGGGTAGTAGGGAGCTGGAACGAGTCGGCTGTCTTGGGGATTGGTCGCGACTAAATGACCTAGGCAGACGCCTCGGAAGTGTCATTCACTTCAATCCACTCGAAGCAAGAGCTTATGAAATACTGAATGCCATGCTCCAGGACTTCGTTGCAAATTCGCGAAAGCTGAGCGATGTTTTACCGATACCGCAATATTTGCGTAAATCAGCCCCGGAAGAGAAGGCTGAAAAAAAGCTAGAGCTAGGGTCGGAGAGCAAGACCTGAATTTTATAGAGTCTGCACAGGCAAGAAGTTTTATTCTGGCTTTGCTTGATCCAAGGACAAACATATGGATCATGCCGAGGCATAACAATCTGGATCGACACGCGATCGATTCGCAAATTTTCGTCTGATGGGTAAGCCAATGAAGAGTATCGACGCACGACGCAAACTGGGTGGGGCCATCTATATCCTTCCCAATCTTATCACGACCGGGAACTTGTTCTTTGGCTTCTTTTCTATTGTCAAAGGACTGCAAGGCAATTTTCTTTGGGCATCGGGTGCGATCCTTCTAGCAGCAATTTTTGATGTTCTCGATGGACGCGTGGCACGTATCACCAAGAGCACAAGTGAATTTGGTGTGCAGTATGATTCACTTTGTGACCTTGTCTCCTTCGGTCTTGCCCCCGCGCTTCTTATGTATAAGGCAGGACTTTCCGAAGCAGGGCGACTCGGCTGGATCGTCTGCTTTATGTTTTTAGCTTGTGGAGCATTGCGTCTGGCACGATTCAATGTTCAGAGTTCAATTGGTAAGGCGTCGGGAGATTTTACCGGTCTACCAATTCCAATGGCAGCCGGTGTTGTTGCTTGTTTTGTAGCCCTTTGGATGGAATTCGAAACAAAACCGAGCGATTTCCTGGTGCTCTTCTGGATCGAGAGAACCATTCAAGACCCAACATTTCGGCAATGGTTCTTTGCCATTACCGGTTTCCTTCTGGCCATGGCGATGGTAACGAATATTCCTTACCGATCTCATAAAACGCTCAATATCCGTGGGATAAAGCCTTTTAGACTCTTGGTTCTGGCTGTGGCCATGGTTGCTCTCATTGCGACTCAGCCCGAGGTTTTTGGTTTCTTGATCTTCTTTGGTTACGCTCTCAGCGGTCCTGTTGAGTGGATTTTTGGTTGGACTAAGCTGGTGGATGATGATGATATTTTTGAATCCGAAGAGCGTAGTACTATCGATACCTAAGCCTGAATGAGGACCCATGCATAAGATTCTTCTGCTGACTTTTATCATCCTGGTTGGAATTGGACCACCGGCTTTAGCCCAGGTTGATGATGCGGAATTGGAAAAGGTCCAGGCTGGAACTCCGAGCTCAAGGGATTCCGATTCAGCCCTTCAAGAACCAAAAGCCAGCGAGAGTGAGGCAAAGCCGAGAAGTGATGGAGCGGCTTCGGCAGGATTTCTTAATGGGCGGCGACGCCCGGGTGCGACCTTTGGTTTGGCAATCGCCCGTCCGGTGAGTATTGGCAAATACAATCACTACGATTATCTCTATGGTAAAAAACGTGCTCATCCTACTTTCTATGCAGGATACTATTTGGGCAGCTTTTTTTTCGACTTCGGTCTGGTGGCACGAGTCGGATACTATCATGCGGAAGGGCAGCCCCTGAAGTCACGGGAAGGTCTGACTCTTCCTTTAAAAGCCGATCTCACAGATCAACAGAAAGATTACGATCAAACTTTGGGGTTGACCCTTATTCCAGTGCAGGGAACGGTGGAAGTAGCGCTCTCCCCGTTTAAAACACGTTGGGTCGTGCTTCGGGGTTGGGTTGGCTATGAACAACTTTATGTGACGGAAACCATCGAACCGAATCTGCCCTCATCTACGAGCAGTACTTCGAAAGCGACCTATACCAGTTCTGGTTCTAATTCGGGACTGGTGACAGGCGTCATGCTTTCCATTAGCCTGACGGGCTTGGATCCGCGTTCCGACTATTCTCTGCGGTCTTTGGGCGTCGATCGACTCTACCTCAGTTTATATAGGGATGTTACGAAAACAACTCAAGATAAGATGGGCAATTTCGATAGAGAGACTTATGGAATCGCCTTTAGTTTCGAAGGGCTCCGCTAACGCGCGAGCAGACACCGTATTATGGAACTATCGCCTGGATTTAGCCTATATCGGCAGTTCCTTTCAAGGCTGGCAAAGTCAGCCCAATGGTCTCACCGTTCAGGACAGTCTGGAGAAGGCGATTCGGATTGCCTTACGTCAGGAGCTTAGAATTCTCGGGGCATCCCGTACCGATACAGGGGTCCATGCGGAGCATCAGGTAGCCACTTTTCGCAGTCGGAATGAACTCGATTGCTTCCAGTCTTTGAAATCCATTCAAGCCTTAGTGCCATCGACGATTGGTGTGATGGATCTCAGGCCTTGGGACTACGATTTTCACCCAGTTTTTCATGCCAAAAGCAAGGTCTATCGCTATCGGATCTGGACGGGAACGCCGCAAAATCCTTTTTTCCGGCCTTACGTTTGGCCCTTGCACCAGAAGCTCGATGTGAGTGCGATGCAGGAAGCAGCCAAAGATCTTTTGGGCTATCATGATTTTCAGAGCTTTTGCGCCAGTGATTCCAGTGTCATGACCTATGATCGAACAATTTTTGATATCCGCTGGGTTCAGCGAGGACCACTCCTGGAGTTCTATATTCTTGGCGATGGATTCCTTAAACAGATGGTCCGGAGTGTGGTTGGTACCTTAGTTGAAATTGGTTTGGGCAAACGTTCACCAACAGAGATCAAAGAAATTTTACTGGCCAAGGACCGTAAGGCTGCAGGGCAAACCGCTCCAGCCCAAGGGCTCTCCCTACTTCGAATCTTCTACGCCTTGACAGAAAGGATCCCTGAGCCCATGGTCAGCTCAGGATCTGAATTTGGCTTCTCTTTAGGCCTTTAGCCCTTCCATAAGTGCATCCAATCAGGATCTGGTACAGAAGCTGGGTCTTTCTTTTTTTTCCCTGGCCGCAAGCCGGCGTGCTGACCATATAATAGAAAAGAACCAATTCCATTCTGCTCCAATTCTTCAGCGTGGCAAATCATTCCGAAAGGGAGAGTTATGGCCAAGAATCAGATTTTCCAAGTGTTCTGGCCGATTTATTTTGGCTTTTTGTGCCTTTCTGGATGTCAGCAGACCCAATCAGCCAAGCAATTGCCTCGCAATGACTCGGGGATTCATTCCAGCGATTTAGAGGATGATAAGGTACCGATGGACCTTTGGTCGCCTGCACGACGGAAAGCGAACGCTTCGTTCTATTACTTGACCGGTGAATTCGAGGCGCTCAATCGTAATATGGGGAAAGCTCGTAAGTTTCTTGAAAACTCCTATAACCTCGATCCCAATCCGTTTCTAGCGGCAAAATTGGTGGAAGCCAAGGCCAGCGAGGATATTGAACAGGCCTTACAGCTTTCCAAAAAAATGATCCTTCTCTATCCCCGCGACGCAGATATTCAACTGCTCTATGGGCGGCTTTTGTCGGCCAGTGGGCAATTTGATAAAGCGGAAACGCATTTGCGCAATGCCGTGCGATTAAGGCCAAAAAGTTTGGAGTCTTCAGTGGTGCTCTTGCAACTCCTGCAGGCCCAACAAAAATTTAAGGAAGCAGTGCCAGTCGCACAGGAAATGCTTAAAGCTAACTCAGAGTTCGCAGAAGGCTGGATCCAATTAGCTCGTCTCCATTTGACTTTGAAGCAAAAGAAGCTAGCTTTGGAACCGGCTCGTCGCGCTTATGAGTTGGATACGTCGGATCCTGAGAAAGTACATCTCTATGCGGTGGTTCTGGATTTGAACGGTGATTCAAAGAAAGCCATCAATTTTTATGAAGCCGTGTTGCGTTTGGATCCGACTAATGATGATCTGATAGCACGCATGGTTGGTCTATACAAGCAATTGGGTCCTTTAGAAGAATCCTTGGCCATGCTGCAAAAAACTGAAAAAGAGGCGAAACGTGAAGTCCCTGGAATTCGATTGCAAATGGCATTTATTTACTGGGAGTTACAGAGCTTCAAGGAAGCCTCTGAACTGTTAGATCAATTAGCGCAACGCTATCCCCAATCCGAACGCGTTGTTTACATGGCAGGTTTAGGTCAGGAACGCACCCAGCAGTTTGCTAGAGCTCTCCAGACCTATAAGGCGTTTGACCCCAGTTCAGAATTTTATGTTCATTCCCGATATCGTATGATTGAAATTCAAAAAAGACAGGGTAAGTTCGACGAAGCAATGGTGATCGTGCATGAAGTTATCGATAGCCAGGTGGATCGTTCGGTCGACTTCTATTCCTTGGGTGCTAATCTCCTGGCGAGTCGATTAAACTATAACGACGCCATCAAACTTCTCGATGATGGCTTTGTTAAATTTCCCGAACGATTGGATCTTCTTTTTTTAAAAGCTGTGAATTTGGAAAAAGCCGAAAAATTTGATGAATGCGTGAAAACTTTAAAGCTTGTCATCAGCAAAGAGCCAGACCATGCCGCCGCCCATAACTATTTGGGTTACATGTATGCAGAAAAAGGGATCAATCTCGAAGATGCCGAATTTCATGTCAAAAAAGCTCTCGAAATCAAGCCAGATGACGGCTATTATCTGGACTCGCTGGGGTGGGTCTACTTCCAGCAAGGCAATTATAAGAAGGCATTGGAATACTTATTGAGAGCCAATGAGATAGTCCCCAATGAATCTGTAGTTCTCGAACATCTGGCGGATACTTATGAAGTCCTGGGTGATATGAAGAAAGCCCTGGATGCCTATGGCAAGGCCACCAAGGGCAAGTTGGAAGATCGAGATCGCATTCGCATTCAGGAAAAGTATGAGCGTGTCAAAAAGAAGATTCCTTAAGTTATGGGCCCTAGCGATTGTCCCTTATTGTTTGGCGTCCTGTGCCACTATTCCGAACTACGTCGATGTTCAGCTCCCTGCCTATGCCAGTGCCATTTTTGTAGAATGCTCCAGTACCAACGGAGCCTTGAGTTTTCAACTCAATCGTGAGGGATCTACAATCGAAGCTGCTGATCTGGAATGGGCTGCCAAACCTAATGGAGATTGGGGTTTGGCGAGTTATTCGCCTTTCGGTCAGACCTTGTTTCAAATCAAATATTCCAAAGCTGATCGAAGTTACGATGTTACAGGCAGGCGTGGCGAATGGCTGAACGATGTCACGATCAATTCGGAGGGAATTCTCCGTTACAAAGGTCAAAAATTAGGCTTAAAGCCAGAAGAATTCCCTTGTTTTTTTTCGGGTCATCTACCAAGGGCTTGGTTGCGTCAGGTTGTAGAATATACCCAGGATAGTCAAGGCTTGGTCTTGCAGGTACAGGATGGCGAACGATTGACCCAGGTGAATATAGCAAGGCACGGCGGCTCCACGCCCTGGACTTGGCAATCTCATTCGACTTGGAATATTTATTGGGGACTAAGGCGGGAATCCTTGCTACTGCAGAATCGCAAGGATGGAAGTGTAGTTCTGACCGCTGAAAATTTAAAAGAAATTGAATGTCGCTGGGCACCGAAAGAAGAGGAGTGAAGATTGAAGCTACTCGAAGCTCTCGAAGACGCAGGATATATCACGTCGACCAATGTGCGCATGCTATCTATCTATGCTGAAAAATGGTCGGTCACTACCTATGATGCCCTCCTGCAAACACATATCATGGCTGAGCATAGTTTAGCCGATGCAATCGCGGAAGTCTTCAAGCTCGATCGACTGTATAGCTTCGATTCTTCAGACGTCGATTCGGAATCACTGGCTATGATCGGCTGGTCTGAGGCTCAGGAATATCAATGTTTTATTCCTTATCGTGATGATGATGGGACTTTTCAAGTTTGTTTGCTGGACCCGTTGAACGAAAGAGTTCTGCAATTTCTCGGCCAGAGGCTGCCGCGTTTTCGTCCTGTAATCCTCGACCGACGAATGATGCATCGATCGATTGAAGAAGCTTATCCACTGGAACGACAAATTCCCACGCTTTTACAGCTCCGCTAATAAGGAATCTGGATATGGTGAAAGTTGCGCTGACAGGTGGTGGAACTGCAGGTCATGTTATGCCTCATATTGCTCTACTGCCGTATTATCGGCGATTGGGTTGGGAGGTTTTTTATATTGGATCTCAGGGTATTGAAAAAGAATTAGCGACCAAAGCAGGTTTGACTTTCTATACGATTCAAACAGGGAAATTACGTCGCTATTTTTCCTGGCAGAATTTTACCGATATTTTTCATATCCTAATGGGAATCTTGCAAGCGATTCTGATCTTGTTTCGTAAACGACCTGATCTAGTTTTTAGCAAAGGTGGCTTTGTCAGTGTCCCTGTAGCTTTTGCAGCCTGGGTCCTTCGTATTCCGGTCGTTTCGCATGAGTCCGATTTAACGCCTGGTCTGGCCAATCGAATGATCAAGCCTTTTTGTCGTCTCATATTCTACTGTTTCCCCGAGACCGAGCGGCATCTTACGGGAGTTCGATCGGTGGCTAGTGGTCTTCCCGTACGCGATCAACTGCTCCAGGGACAAAAAGCCGAAGGTCTTCGGCTCTGTGGCTTTGAGTCAAGCGATAGACCCACGCTGCTAGTCATGGGCGGAAGCTCTGGTGCAGAGCGAATCAATACTAGCCTTCTCACCATTCTTCCTGAACTTGTCATAAGTTGGCAAGTTATTCATTTGACGGGCAAAGGCAAGGCCATCAATTTTTCTCATCCCTCCTACAAGGCTTTTGAATATGTCAATGAAGGGTTGGAGCATCTGTTTGCACTGGCTGATTTGGTTGTGACACGAGCAGGTGCCAATTCTATTTTTGAGCTGAAGGCCCTTGCCAAACCAATGCTTCTTATACCTTTGGAAATAGCCAGCCGAGGCGACCAAGTTGATAACGCCAAGTCTTTTGCCGCACAGGGGTGGGCTCAGGTTTTGCGTGAAACAGAGCTCACACCATCAGTTTTAATAGCTGCTATAGAAAAGACCCGTCTGGGAGCTCCCTTAATGCAAGAACGCTTGAAGAAAAGTGGCAGTGGCGAAGGGATTGCTCCTCTCATTTTTGACTATTTGCATAAAGTGTTGGGTTTAAAGACCTTATAGTCCGAGAATAGGCGAGCCATATCTCAAGAACCTGGCTAAAATATTTCGAAAATGAAAAACAGAAGGATACCTGCAAGGCATCGCTTCTGCTTATCTCAAAGTAGTCCTTAAAGTCAAAGCTTCAGTAGGAAATCTCCGGACAAAGCCGCTGATTAGTGCGCATTTCCAGTGGAATTTTTCTGCTGTTTTTTGAAGTCTTCTTCGCTTGTTTCCTGCTGACGACTCGTTTCATATCCACAGGCCATTTTAGGGTTCGCTTCCAATTTATCGAGATCCTTGGCGCAGGATGCAAAGAGTGCTGATGTCACGGGATAGCTCCGAGCCTCTTTGAGTTGCTTGAGGCCTTCCTTTCCTGACTTGCTCGTGAATTCACTGTCGCCTTCGCAGATTAAGGAAACGGCAAGCATCGTTTTACTGCAGACATTCGGACCATCGAGCTCCAGGTTTTCTCTATGGAAGGCAACTGACTTACTAATATCGCCTTTCACATCAAAGAGCCACTTCATCAGAAAAAAGTCAGGAACAAGGCGATAGAACAGACCTAATGCATAGCGGTCTGCGCCCTGCAAAGTAGATCGTCCGGAAAAGCGATGGTCATAAGGAGAATCGCGCACCTCGAGCCAAAGTCTTTCGACGATTTTTGCGTTTTTAAGAGAGGCGAAAATGCCCTCAATGCTGGCTATCTTGCCCATGTTAACGCCCAAATAAAATTTGCAGAGGGGATTTGCCGGCTGCATTTTGAGACAGGTTTCTGCCGAAGCTTTGCCTTTGAGAAAGAAAGTCTTAGCCTCTGGGAAGTCCTTAGGATCTTTGAAGCTGTTACCAACCTGAAAGTTTGCATCGGCGGTCAGCCAGTATCCATCGATCCACTTTGGTTCTCGAGAAGACAATGTTTCAAGCAGTTCAGCCTGGCGCTTCATCACTGCCATAGGCTGTACTTTGTCTTGCCACTGATCGCGATTGGCATTCCATTCCTTGCTGATGTCAAGATGCTTTTCAAAAGGTTTTGGATTGTAGGGATAGACCTTATACTGTCGGGCTTCCGCAGCTAACATGGATTGCTGAAGGGCAAGGCAGAAGAGAACAATAGCTCGTACAAAATTCATTTAAGAACTCCTTTTTGCGCAATGACTCATCGTCGATCGGCGTCCTTCCTCTAAGCTTGACTGCTTCTTAGGTAAGGATTGGTGGGTCAGGTCATCACAAGTAGGGGTTCTGCTGGCATTTATTGACTATCGAGAATTTTGTCTTACCAAAGAGTAAGTTAGAATTTTGGTTGAAATTGGATTTTAGAACGAGCATCGATCAAAGCATGTAGGATAGCTTGGCCAGAGTTGTAGATTCACGTGGGTGGGTATAGACGCGCTCAACCGCGAAACTGGCAAAAGGACTCAAAAGATTCATTTTGAAACATAGCGTCCAAACGCTTTCGGTTTCTTCAATAGTTTCCCGCGATCCGGCTCGCAGACCAAACAAATTGTTTTCCTCAAGAGGACGAATATCGAGTCGGTGCCTCTGCTGGCCCATGCCCAAAGCAAAGGAAAAGTAGCGAAGGAAGCCGTAACTTAAACCAAGAATCGCGCTATCTGTCTGCAAGGTTTTCAAGCCGGGAAGCCCTGCCAGTTGCATGTGAGAGATGCGCACTGCCACTGCCGGTTTTTGAAAGCCTTCAAACAGGGTCCATTGCAAATGTCCTCCCACTTGCTTGGCGCTTTTTTCGTTGATGCGAGCTAGGCTAATCCCATAATCCAACGGCCAGTTGGTGCCTCGGGTTAGGAAGATACGAGGGACTTGCTGCGGTGCTGATGTCGGAGTTGGCTCTGCCTTTGATTCCAATGGGGATGATACTTGGGATAAAGCATTCGACTGAACGATGCCCAGACCCACATGCCAGCCAAACGAACCATGTGACTCAAAGCCTTCCACAGGGCTGTATTGGTTGATTTTCAGCCAGCCTTCGTCATAATACTCCTGTCGCTGCTGAGCATTCAAACTGCATGCCCAAAAAAGTAGAGGCAAAACTGCAAGGTCGAGCAGACAAGGGAACCCATGTCGCGACGCGCGGCTGGCCCGTTCATGAGATAGATTGGGTTGGGACATTTGCTCCCTCACGAGGATCTTGCCATGCAAGTGTGTTTCCTAGATCATTATGACAGCTTCAGTTTCAATCTGATAGACTGGCTGTTTTCTGGCACCAGCCTGGACTTGGTGTACAGCCCATATGATCAATTAGGTTTGGCAGAGAGCTTGCGGCAGCTGCCGATGCCGTTGATACTTTCCCCAGGACCCAAAGATCCTCTGGTTTTGCCAGAAACCATGGCTATTCTTCGAGATCAATTGGGACAAGTACCGATTTTTGGCATTTGCCTTGGTCACCAATGTCTAGGTCTGGCTTTAGGTGGAACGATCGAGCGTGCGAAACATCCTTTTCACGGATCCTCGCAAAAAATTCACATTGCCAGCCATTCTCGTTTGCTCAAGGGCGTTCCGGATTACTCTGAAGTGGCCCGATACAATTCTTTGGTAGTGAAGAATGTGCCTGCTGAATTCATCACGGCCTGGAATGACGATGGAGAGATTGAGGCGATTGAAGACTATTCAAGAATCCAGCCGGCGATCGGCGTCCAGTTTCATCCAGAGTCTTTTTTGAGTAAGGGAATGGAGAATTTGAAAGAAGTTTGGATCGGGCTGGTAAAGGATTATTATCGATTACCAGCCGAATAAATCTTAAAGTTCGGCGATGGCACCCTTGCCAATGCCTTCGAAACATTTGACTTTAATCGGTGCACCGAGATCCACGCCTTCATTGCCAATCAACTTGGCAAGTTCCTGGGTGATCGCTTCGATACTGGTTTCATCCTCGACCAAAAATACCCGATTGGCCGGAATTGTGGCTTCGAAGAGACCCATGGAAGCGGCATAGGAAAGCGTCAATGGAGTGACATTTTCAGAGCGCACACCAGGACGCAAATCCGGCGATGGATTCACGACCTGGGACATAGAAGCGATGTGGACAATGGAGCCCAGCACTTCATGAGCCAGCCACTGCTCCAAATCAAGTCGGCGTTCGTCGGCAACATAGACTTCAATCAAACTTCTGTGACCGTGAAAAAGTCTTTGGCAAAGGCCCTGATGACCGGTGATACCGTGGCTATAACGGAAGAAGGAATTGCCCGCTACCACCTCCTCTTTACGGAGATGGATTTCAACGGAATGGATTTCTTCTGGCAACCGATGCCGAACCAATCGCGAGCATTCCTGCTCGACGATTTCCCGTGTCACTTGCACGGAGCGGATAGGATACACAGCGCCCTTGGGGCAAAGGTACGACCATTCCGAGTTGACACCTGTCAACCGACTCTTGGCCTGCAGACGCCAAAGCTCACCCCGTTCCGTTTCCTGGAAGTTGACGAGTTTGGATTGGACGGGAATGATAAGTGTGTGGTCGAGCGAAGCCTTGAGAACTTGCTTGACCAACTTTTTCAAATGACTGAAATCGTAAACAAAACCGTTGGCATCCAGCAACCCTGAGACGGTGATGTCCACA
>JBGSRE010000093.1:0-1559 GCA_041737755.1 Oligoflexus sp. | reverse complement strand
CGCCGCCGCAATCACCTGCCCATAGTTGAGGACCACGACATGATCCGAAATTCCCATTACCAAAGACATATCATGTTCAATAACCAGAACGGTTGTTTGAAAATCCTGGCGCAGAGTGCGAATCAAACGGGCCAGCTCATCTGTTTCGCGGGGGTTCAAGCCAGCTGCTGGTTCGTCCAAACAAATCAAGCTTGGTCCTGTGCACATCGCGCGAGCGATTTCCAATCGACGTTGATTGCCGTAAGCGAGGGAACCTGCTAGGTGATTGGCAAAGGCTTCCAATTTAACTATTTTTAGCCATTCGTAAGCACGATCCACTGCCTCGGCTTCGGCTCTGCGGAAAGAAGGCAATTGGAACACACCAGAAAGAATATTGCGGTTGACTTGCAAGTGCTGGGCGACGAGCAGATTTTCCAGAACGCTCATCTCACGGAAAAGACGGATATTCTGAAAGGTTCGAGCCACGCCCGCGCGCGAAACCAAATGGGTTCCGCCGAAGAAGCCATAGTAAATTTTGGCCAAGAGATCCGGTGGCTGAGTGAAATCTTTAAGCCTTATTTTTTGGCCTAAAAGGCGGCAGAGGTCGACTTGACCCTGCTCGCTTGCCAAATGAATGGCTCCTTCCTGAGCGCGGTAAAACCCGGTGAGACAGTTGAAAACAGTGGTTTTACCGGCACCGTTAGGACCGATCAAAGCGGTGATGGACCCAGCCTCTACCGTAAAATTCACTCGATTGAGAGCCATGATTCCGCCGAAGCGGACGGTCAGATCCTCGACCTTTAAAAGAGTGCCCGTCAGCGGCGTATTTTTCATCTCAGGCCCCCTTTATGGCAAAGAACGGCCTTCGCAATTGGACTAGGCCGCGGGGCTTGATGATCATGATCAGCACCATAGCAATACCAAACACCAGAATCCTATAATCAGAAAATTCCCGTAAAAGTTCCGGCATAATGGTCAAAAATAATGCGGAAAGCACGACGCCCGTCAGCGAACCCATGCCACCCAAAACCACGATGGCCAGCACCAAAGCAGACTCGAAAAAACTGAAGGATACGGGTGAGACAAAGCCCTGATAGGCAGCAAAGAAGACTCCCGCCACACCACCAATGGATGCGCCCATCATAAAGGCCGACAGCTTAATGTTCACATGATTCAAACCAAGCGAGCGGCAGGCGATCTCATCTTCGCGCAGCGCTTCCCAGGCTCGACCAATCGGCATCCGACGCAAGCGATGCACAGCATAGAGCGTCACTGCCACGGCAGCGAGCAGGACGAGATAAATAAAGCCATCGAGCAAGCCCTTCGAATACTCAATGCCCCAGGCCTCATGAAATGGCACACCTCCCTGGCTCGCATACTGTTTGAATTCCCAGCCAAAAAATGTGGGTGGAGGGGCATCCAGACCGTTCGGGCCGCCGGTGAATTCCAACCAGTTGTTGAGAACCAAGCGAATGATTTCGCCAAACCCAAGGGTCACAATCGCCAAATAATCCCCGTGCATCCGCAGGACGGGAAAACCGAGAATGGCTCCAAACAGGCCGGCAGTCAAAGCCGCCATC
>JBGSRE010000042.1:0-3239 GCA_041737755.1 Oligoflexus sp. | reverse complement strand
GATGAGCTTACCTATGAAATATATCTGGATCAGCGTGACGGGGCTCTTGCTAGCCACGGCCTGTAAAGATGGAAAGGGGCCTATGGCCCCGGAAGAACAGCTAGAATTTTTAGATGGAACGCCAAACGCAATATCTGGCGATGCTTTGCCGATAGAATCTATTGAAGGTCAGGAAGTCATTCTAGACAAAAACTCAGGGGAGATTGCCAATGACAGCTCTCAAGATAATGTTCCGGCCGGAACTGATCAGCAGGCTCCCCCAGCGGCTGGTGCACCTGGTGCTGGAGCCCCACCGCCGCCAGCCCCGCCTCCGCCCCCACCGCCGCCTTTTTACCCGGCGACTTGCGCGGAGATTAAGAAGGCTAAGCCGGACGCGACAAGCGGGATTTTCAAGATTTACTTGAATCCTAGTTTGGAAACTCGGATGGCCCTCGATGCCTCCTGTGACATGACCGAAGATGGAGGAGGCTGGACCCTCCTCATGAATTATTCTCACAAAGCAGGAACCAATCCTCCCCTCAGCATCCGCACTCTGGATTTGCCGATCCTCGGCGGCGATGTGCTCGGCACTGATGAATCGGCTCTGGCCAAAAATTGGGGTCATACCGGCAACATCATGCTGTCCAACTTTGCAGTCAAGGAATTGCGCTTCTATTGCCGTAGTTCGCAAAACCCACGCATCGTCCATTTCAAGACGCTGGATGCGAATTGCATTAGCGCGGCTCAAAAAGGCACGGGAAACTGTGTGAATGTGAGGACGGCTCATACCAAGCTCACAGGTCATACCGGACTGCTGCCCATGACAGCCGATAATTCAAGAAACAACGAAGGTGACCGTGCCTTGACCCGCGATACCCTCTCTCAAGCACAGAACGGCAATGATATTAGCTGGAGCGTGAAAGCTAATAACGACAATGCGTGGGAATGTGATTTTGGTTCTAATAATTTTGTCGATGATACAATTCATCGTATGTGGTTTCGCTAGACTTTTCCTCAGATCAAGCCAGTAAACCTCTGCTCCATCAAGCTGGGGTAGGGGCTGGCTTTATTTTTTTGGGACCAAAGTTCAGGGTGAAACTTGTCCAAGAAGCGGACGCATTTTTACTTTTGTAAAGAAGATAAGGGCCAGCCGTTCCAGGAATCAGGGACTTGCGATCGGCATAGGGATTGCTTCATGAAGTGCTGTACTCATACGCGAACCATGATGCCAAAGGACTCCCCCTGTGAAATATCATTCCATAGTCTTGCCTCTGATCCTTTTGCTATCGGCCTGTTCCAAGCCGCAGGACTATCGATCCCGGCCAGACCAAAGACAGTCGGTATCGGCTGAGGATCTTGCCAAAGATGAAGCCGATTCCATTTTATCCGAGACGCAGAACAATGCAGATCAGGTCTCTGATGCCGCGAAGATGCCATCAACGCCGAACGCATCAGCACCCGCAAGCTCTCCACCAGTCAAAAGTTCGGCAGGCAGCGGCGGCGGCACGGGCATGCTGGAGCTAGCTTTCACGGATTCGACTGGTTTAGCCAGTAGCTATAAAATCAACGCCCCCGCGGATGCTGGACAAAAAGTTTATGGCCTGCATATTCATCTTCATGGAGATGGCGGCGGAGGCTACCAAGACTTTCCTAACAAGGAAATGCGCTATGATTTAATCGGTGTGACGATCAAAGCACCCAATGCCAATCTCCAATGGGGTCGCGCGCAAGGCAGACCGCATGCACTTTACGTGAACGATCTGATTCAAAAAGAACTCCTCAAAAAATACCCGATTGATCTTGATAGAATATTTTTTTCAACAGTATCAGGTGGGTCCTATTTTTTAACAGGTTCCTTTCTGCCTGAATTTGGCCAGCTTTATCAATCCGCCGCGTTTGTGATGTGCGGTGGGGAAGCGCCCCGGGTGGCATTTACGGATCCGAAAGTCCTTGGAAAATTTCGGATCCATTTTGAAGTGACCGCTGGCGAAAGGCAAGATATCCAGACCTCCGTGGCAGCCTCGATAAATGCCTATAAAAACGCGGCGAGCTCGGCTGGGATTCCGGCCGATCAGCAGCTCAAGCTGCAGACCTCGACCATTGAAGGGGCTGGTGGACACTGTGTGTTTGATGGCGTGAGCTATACGACCGGCATCCAGCAGGCTATCGATAACAAATTTAAATCGGTGCTTCCGCAGTAGAGCAGTGCCGGTCTCCAGTGCCCCGACACTTTTTCCTAGCATCCTCCCCTAAACCCCACTATGGTGGGCCTTTCTTTCGCTCGGAAGGAGGGAATCATGAAAGCAGGACGCAATGAGCCATGCCCATGCGGCAGCGGCGAAAAGTATAAAAGATGCTGTCTCGTCAAAGAAACCGAAGCTCGCTCGGGTGATGTCCTTTTCCGTGAGGCGGAGGCATCCTTGATGGAGCGCTTGCTTCCCTTTGCTGAAGATGCATTTGGCGAGCAAGCCATCGATCAGGCTTGGTTTTTGTTTCTGGAGGAGATGACGGAAGTCGCCTTCGATCCCGAAGACCCCTTGAATCTCCTCTTCATCCCCTGGTTCCTGTTTAATTGGGTCGTCGAAGAAGAGAGTAGTAAGCCAAGTCCCGAGGCGCCTCTCAATACCACTGTGGCCGAGGCCTTTATGCAGGCCAAGCTGGGAAATATTTCTGAAGAAGACCTGAGCATCCTCAAGGCTTCCAATCGCCGACCCCTCAGCTTTTTTGAAGTTGTGGACAGCGTTCCAGGCAAAAGCCTCAGTCTCTTTGATCTGATGCAGGAAACCGCAATCAATGTCGATGAGGATACCGCTTCTCAGACTCTGAAAAAGGGCGAGATCATCGTCGCTTCCATGATGCTACCCCTCAAAGGTAAAATTCGACCGCTGACGATGGGACCCTTTGCATTGCCTGTGACTTGCAAAGAAGATGTCCTTGATCTGCGCACCGAAATTCTGGAAAAGCTGAGTGTAAAAGCGATTGATGCCAGCATTTTGCATCAAGAAGAGGCCTTTACGATCGGCCTTTATTTGGATCTGCTGGAAGAAGTTCTGGAAGATACCGAAGAAGAAGAATCAAATTAAAAAAAAGGCAGGATTCGAAAATCCTGCCTTGGATTCTTTAACTAGTCGCTGGCGCGAAATTGAAAATTTCGCCCAGAGACTATCCTGAGCGAAGCGAAGGATCTCGTGTTATCAGATACTTAGCGCCGGGATCCTTCGTCGTTTCACTCCTCAGGATAGTCTCAGGCGCTTTAGGCG
>JBGSRE010000026.1:0-8663 GCA_041737755.1 Oligoflexus sp. | reverse complement strand
TTCAGGGGTATGACATCATCTTCAACGAGTCTCTTGACCAGGCGACCATGCTCGTGGCGCAGTCCGTGCAAGATGAGCGTCAGACCTTTCATCAGGATACCGGAGATTTTACGCTCAACTTCGTCAAGAACGGCGTATGGAGGCGCGATACTCCCGGCAAAGACAGCTACTTTCTTAAACGAATAGTCGATGAGAAAGGCAATAAAGAGCCTGTCTTTGAAGATTTTCTTAAAGTTTTTGGACCCCAGGCCCAGATTTTTAAGTCGAGCTTCAGCCTGGACATTAACGCCCGCAATATCAAAGTTCCCGTCAAAGCAGGGATTGAGACTTATGTCTCTTTAAAAGGTTGGTACGGCGAAGTATATCGTGACTTTGACCCCTATAACGTAACGTTCAAAGCGCCATTTTCGATACAAGTAAAGAACTTTGGCGCAAAAGAAATGGGAAGTAAACAGTTTGCTACAGAGCCCATGAAGGTCATCCTTAGAAACACTGGTTTATGGGGTAAGCCCGAAATGATAGTTGCCCTTACAGCCGAGCAGGACGGCGAGGTCGAGATAATGCTCGACAGAGCGGAAGCGCTGCCGATTCTAAAGATGGGTGAAGCCACCTCCGTACAACTTAAGGCGAATACGCTGACATACTTCCGCTTAGAAAAAAACCCCGGAACCCCCGCCTTTGAAATTAAGGTGCAAAGTGATAGCCCAACCGACATTTTATTCAATCGGAACCGCTCAGCCGGCCGCAGTGGTGAAAAACAAAATTCGCTATGGGGAACGACTTCAACGCTAACAAACGATGATGCTGAGACGATCACGCTCAAAGCCCGAGAAGACTCAAGAGTTACCGTGGAAGTAGTTAAGAAAGATTTGAAAGTTAGAAATCTTGGCTCGTTAAAGCGCGATGGCTCGTGGCAGGAGGCAAGCTTGGAGTCTATGAATACGGTGGACTTTTGGCTGATAGATGTACCAGACGATTCAAATGAGAGAAGATTTAAAGTGGAAATAGAAGAAATCGGCTCGAAAAGGTCTGTGCCAGACCTCTATATGACAAACGCAGGAAGTTCTCCTATCGGTCTTGAATCATACGTCCGCTTCGGAATCTTAAATAGAGATGCGCGTGCGGCGACTACGGATGAGAAGCAGGCTTTCGCAAGGACTACAGATACCTTGGGAAGCTCGTCTATTATAATTTATTACGGATGGCCACAGCATCTAGAGCGTCTTCCAAAATATCGACTTCGAGCGACGCCAATCAAAGATTAGCACAAGAAATGGGGGCGGCGTTTTACCAATAGCCAAAAAACGTCAAACCTTCTGCGATAAACTGTTCGAGCTGTGAAAGAGCCTTCTCAATATTTGATTGAGAATGCTTAAGTTGAAGAGGGATACTCATAAATTAAGATTCCTTCGCGATCGATGCTCGCTTGAAGTGAAGAGGCAAGTTCTTCGAAACGGAGTAAATCAAAGGAGCAAAGTGTTTCCGCGTTTTCCATCAAGCTAGTCACCATGAGAGCCCACCCCGATTCATCCTTCACGCCTTTAAACGCAATATCAAAATCAGAATTTTTCCTGTGGTCGCCCCGAGCTCGCGATCCGAATACTAAGATGGACTGAGGTTTACTCGTCTCTTGGGCGAGAACTACTACCTGCCTTAAAAAGGGATGAGCACCTGCCAAGCGCTCTTCGAGAGGCAGAGTCCTGAGCTGACTAAGATCGTAGATATCCCTGTAACTGGAGTCCATGAAGTCCTACTTTGAAATAAACGACTCACAAACGAGCAAAATGGTAACACTCCCGGAAATCGTAGTCTCTGCTTTTTATCCCAACGCATGTCATTTTGCTAGGTTTCGCAGGACTTTAATATCCGGGAGGCACATTGTCGGTTGCCAAAGTCGGCTTCACTGGAATGCCAAAGCCTCTTCACCAGGGATATGAGCCTTCAGGATTTATCCAAAAATGGCATGTGGCCGTTTCATCTTCGCAGAACGAGAGAAACTGGACTTTCATACCTAATTACATAATCTTACAAGATCCCTCTTAACTTTATTTCGCCATTCGACGATAAACTAATCAAAACGAGGCTGTGAGGACCCGCTCAGATGAAAGATGAATGCTGCAAGCCGCCACAGAAAAGACAGAAGAGACAAGAATTCTCTGAGGAGAAACTTGGAAACCTGTGCAAGGCTCTCGGACATCCTGCCAGGGTTCGGCTGCTCCGAATTCTCACGGAGAAGGGTGAGTGCATTTCAGGTGACCTTGCTGAAGAGTTTTCTCTCGCTCAATCCACGGTGTCAGAGCATTTGAGAATCCTAAAAGAGGCTGGGCTTGTGCAGGGAACGATCGATGGCCCAAGGCGGTCTTACTGTGTAAACAGCGATATCCTTGATCACTTCAAAAGCATGGTCGATAGCCTCTGAATTTTTTTAACCTAAGTATTCGTCTATCGACGAATAACGATTAAAAAGGAGTTCTTATGGATACGAGAGTACACATCAGTCTTGAGGTTTCCGACATTGGAAGCGCTGTTGAATTCTACTCAAAGCTATTCCAACATGAGCCCACCAAGGTTCGAGCTGATTATGCGAATTTCCGTCTCGAAATGCCTGCGATTCACCTGGCCCTGGTGCATAAAGCTGGTCGTCGCCGGGAGCCAGGAGCCGCAGAAGGCAATAATCGCCATTACGGAATAGAACTGTTTTCAGATGATAGACTTTCAGACTGGCTAAGCAAGGCCCAGGGTTCCGGTCTTAATCCCCGAATTGAAGAAAATGTAACCTGCTGCTACGCGACCGCCAACAAGTTTTGGGCTCAGGACCCGGATGGGCATGAGTGGGAATTCTGGGTGAGAAGTGGAGAGGCCGAATCCATGCACGGACTCGTAGAGCCGGAACCCACGCAAAAGGTCCAGTGCTGCGCACCTGGAAAATGCTGAAATCAGCAGCCCATTAGGAAGGTTGATTAATTGAAAAAGCGACTCTCGTTCCTGGACCGATATTTGACGCTCTGGATTTTTCTGGCAATGGCAGTTGGCATTGCTGCCGGCAATCTCTTTCCGACTCTACTGCCGTGGCTTAATTCAATGAGCTATGGAACAACGTCGATTCCGATTGCTTTGGGCCTGATCCTGATGATGTATCCTCCTCTCGCAAAAGTGAAATATGAAGAGCTCGGCAAAGTGTTCAGGAACGGAAAAGTTCTGGCTTTGTCGCTGGTGCAGAACTGGGTTATTGGGCCTCTGTTGATGTTTGGGCTGGCAGCAATCTTCCTGCCGAACCATCCCGAGTATATGATAGGTCTTATCCTCATTGGGCTTGCCCGCTGTATTGCGATGGTCATAGTCTGGAACGAACTGGCCGAGGGAAGCGCGGAGTACTGTGCGGGCCTTGTGGCAATTAATTCCATCTTTCAGATTCTTCTCTTTCCGTTCTACGCCTACCTTTTCCTTGCCGTTCTTCCACGAATCTTTGGCCTTCAGGGGGTGGAGATCGAGCTGACCATGGCCGAAGTTGCCAAATCCGTTCTTATTTACCTTGGGATTCCCTTCGCGGCTGGCGCTCTCACCAGGCTCTGGCTCAGAAATTCAAAAGGCGGAGCCTGGTACGATACCAAATTTATCCCTGCAATTAGCCCCATAACGCTTTTCGCTCTGCTCTTTACAATTGTCCTTATGTTCTCCTTCAAAGGGGAACAGATTCTTTCTGTACCGATCGATGTTCTGAGGATCGCACTGCCTCTGCTCGTATATTTCATCATTATGTTTGCCGTTTCCTTTTTTCTGAGCAAAAAAGCCGGAGCCAGTTATCAGCAGTCTGCAACGCTTTCCTTTACCGCCGCTTCAAATAATTTTGAGCTGGCGATAGCCGTGGCTATTGCAACATTTGGAATCAACCATGGGGCGGCCTTTGCTGCGGTTATCGGACCCCTGGTTGAGGTCCCGGTCCTGATTGGATTGGTCAACGTCTCGCTCTGGATAAGAAAGAAATTCTTTGCAGGCACTATAAGGAGTTCCCATGAAAATTCTGTTCATGTGCGTAGCTAATTCCGCCCGCAGCCAGCTCGCAGAAGGTATGGCCAAAATTATTTTTGGCAATAGGGCTCAAATTATGAGTGCCGGCTCTCAACCGGCCAAAGTAAATCCATTTGGTGCAAAAGCGCTCAAAGAAGTTGGATTTGATGCTTCCAGCCTATATTCAAAGGCGGTTTCAGATCTGCCAAAGGATTTTGTTGATTCCCTCGATTATGTAATAACCCTCTGCGCTGAAGAGGTTTGTCCGGTCATACTCTCGAAAGCCAGAAAATTACATTGGCCCCTACCCGATCCTGCGGGCAGAGCGGGAACCGATGATGAGCAAATGGAAATATTTAGATCGACAAGAGATGAAATTCGTAGTCGACTTGAGGAATTTGGAAAAGAACTGCTGAATTGATTCGCAGTTAAGGTTCCTTTGGATTCAGCAACTTGTGGGAGGACTTGAAGGTCATTTGCTGCCGGGTGCTATTCCCGGCATGATCGTTGCTGCTGCCCTGTCCCTCGTTTAAGCATTGGTATTTTCTCTTCAAACGGAGGCTCGGGACACTTTGAGGCATCTACTTTTAGCGACATTCGGGCTCATGGGAATATTCGCACGCTACGGAGTAAATTCCCTGGTAGTAAAGACTTTGGGGTTTGACGCGCAATTCGCTACGGCGGCGATCAATATTTCAGGTTCTTTTTTGATAGGGCTTACTTACTCGATGGGCATTGAGAAAATTCTTATAAGTGAGGATCTGCGAATAGCTCTGATGGTCGGTCTGCTCGGTGGATTTACAACATTTAGCGCATTCAGTCTTGAGACTATTGTTCTCCTTGGCACCGGACGTCATGTTCTTGCTGCATTCTACATCCTAGTTAGCGTAGCCGGTGGAGTATTGGCAGCAATGAGTGGCATCTATCTTGGCAGACTGATTTTCACAGTTTAATCGATAGCCGGAGAGGGTCCAGCTGGAGTTCGTCGCACGCGGGATATGATCAAAGAAAGTGAACGCCTCATAAAAGGCGCTTTTATTTTTTAGGCTTGTAGGAACGGAGCTGGTAGGATTTACGGGCCTTGTAAGGCAGAAGGCTCTCAAGTTTTTCTTGCGTATTTGCAGCCGGCAGTTCTTTGAAAATCAGACTCAAGTAATCAAATGGATCGATGCCATTGGCCTTTGCCGTAGCAATGAGTGAATAGAGTCTCGCGCTCGCATGCGCTCCCGCCTGCACAGAAGCAAACACCCAGTTTTTCCTCCCAACCGCGAGGTGTTTGATCTGCGACTCTAGGATACTCCTGCGCTGTCAGTAAGTAGATGGGCCGTGTAACTTCCACTCGATTCTTTTCCGTTAAATGAGTTCACTGGCGGCCGTTCGGATGTGGTCAGCGGTAACCACTTGGCATTTCTCTAGAGTTGCAGGGAGCAATCCTCCTGACGCCAGTTGGTTCGCCCGGCGGAGACCGCCGGCTATGGGTGCTGCTTGGTGCTGCCCTCAGTATTTTCCAGATAAAACTTGGTCTTTAGCCATTGACCCAAATTCCCAGCCCTATCCGCATATCTCAAAGGCCAAGTAGCTGCAAGCGGTAGTGTGCTTTGGATTGCCTACAGGCCTATGAAAAGCTCGAGCTAGCAGCTCTCCGAAAAGAAAACCTCCTCTTTGCTTTCTAGCTTGTGGTAAACAAAGCTTGCCAAAGAATGAACTCATGCTAAAGAAAAATATGGCGCTTATCCTACTTTAGGTAAGAACCGCCTTTTTTAATTTACCCCCTCTGCTGCTACTTCTGTCTTACAGAACCAAATAAAACCCGATCCAACTCGTTTGGACGATTGAATTCCAAAATTGCACATAAAAATTGATCTTGCAACTACCTGCAAATTTGCAGAAATACCATTTTTCTAAAAAACGATTGTAGCTTTGATGCCTGCATGTCGATCAGATAGGTTGGATCACAAAGAATTGCGATAGATGAAATCATATGCCTATTCAATTTGCAGGAGAAGGTGATGCTGAATTCATCGGCTTTAGGACTTATGTTGGCAGTCAGCACCCTAATCGCGTGTAATGAAGGAAAGTCACCTGAATCTTTCAAGCTTGAAAGCAACGATCTGTCAGCAGACTCGATAGGAGAAGTTAAACATTCTGAGCCAGGAAATATTGATCCTAATGATGAAGATAAAAAGGCTGCAGAAGGTACTACCGCTCTTGACCTTAGAATGCAAGCCATCTCGTTGTTAGAGAAGTCTTGCAATGCTTGCCACAATGCAAACAAAGCCGATGGGAATTTTGGGACCATTGAAAACATCGAAGAAATGATCGCCGGCGAACGCTTAATCGTGCCAGGAAAACCTGAAAAATCCCTGCTATATATAAGCCTAGCTCCCGGTGGAAATATGCCTCCTGCGGGCCCTCTGAAGAGTGAGGAAGTTGAAATCATTAGAAAGTGGATCTCTGAACTAAAAGAAGTTAAAAATACCCCAGTTTCAGAAAGTGATGTTTTGGCTTTGATTCGCAAAGATGTTGAAGCGAATCTTACTCCAGGTCAAAGAACGAGTACGCGTTATCTCTCCTTACACGTACCAAGCAATCTCAGGGGCGATCAGGAAAAAATTAAGAGTTTGAGACAAGCGATGATTAAGGTCCTTAATAGTCTTTCACGCTCGCCGGCTCTTTTTAGGCCGGTCTCTATCGATCCTCAAAAATTGATCTATCGGGTAAGACTAGACGAGTTGGGGATACCAACTGCTTTATTCGACCAAGTGATGAACGATATCTATCCTTATTCCCAAAGATTTAGTCCTCTGGGACAGGATCCAGCGGCGCGCCTCACAGCGGATAATGATGAATTCTTACGAACTGCACTTCAGACCAATAACGTTATGCTTCGAGCTGACTGGTTTATCGCGACGGCTCCATTACCTCAGCCATATTCTCAGCTTCTTGAATTGGGGATCGATCAACAAACCCTGGATGCCCAACTCCGGGTCAACATTGCGCAGAATATTATAGGATCGAGAGTCTTACGAGCCGGTTTCAAAAATTCTAATGTTTCTACGCAAAACCGTATCATTGAAAGGCATGCTCAGGGCAATGGCCTGGGTTACTGGATCAGCTATGACTTTGCCAGCAATGAAAATGCTGGCAATATTTTTAATTTTCCTATCGGTCCTTTAGGGACTGGCTTTGATGCAAGATCTTTTGAGCATGATGGTGGTGAAATCATTTTCCAGTTGCCCAACGGAATGCTCGCTTACTATCTGTCAAATGCAGCCGGGGTCGCAATTGACAAGGGGCCGACGAGCATTGTTAAGCAGAATGATGCTCCGACACAGTTTCTCACAGCAATCGTCAATGGGATGTCTTGCATGAATTGCCACAACCAAGGTCTTATTCCTAAGAAAGATGAAATCCGACCGTTTTTTCAGGCGAATACAGGGGGAATGTCTAACTTGGAGCTCTCTCGCTTGTTTAATATCTACCCTGTCGAAGCAGATTTAAAAGCTGCAATGGACAAGGATAACGCCATCTATCTCAAAGCAGCTAAAGATCTGGGGCTAGATCCGACCTTGCCGGATCCAATTAACCAAGCATACAGATATTATAACCGCGCCTTGACTAGGCTCGATGTACGAGAAGAGCTAGGAATCAATGATGCTGCTTTAACTAGTCTCATGGCCATCGAGCCCTTTCGTAGTAGTTGGTCTAGCCTTGCGCAAAATGGCGGTTTTATTAAACGAGATGAATTCAATTCTTTGGTGGGGCAGGCCTATAGGGCGGTTAAAGCGCAAGTGGAAGTCGTCGAACCCCTGCTCGGCGATTTAATTATTACACCAGGCTGCATGACCATCAGCTTAGTACAGACCGATGATTGTTTGGTACGAAAAGCTCCTCCACCTGCTCCTCCACCTGCTCCTGCTCCTGCTCCTGCTCCTGCTCCTGCTCCTGCTCCGGTGGCACCATAAGCTCCGTCCGATATTGTCAAATGCCCACAGCCTTACATCTCCTCTTTGAAAAGAGGGGATTTCGGCTATTCATTTTAAAGTCGTGAAAGCTCTGGTACTAGCTGTTTCGCAGTTCACACTCTTGTGTGACTGTCGAATAGGTTGTCGACTGAGTTTCCAGAGCGCCGTGCCACTTGCGGCCGCAAAAAATTGCGAGGTCGAAGGATGCTAATTACATTTCCGCAGTTGGTCTGCGATTTAAATATCGCAGCCAACTAGCAGTCATTATTAAATAATTTAAAAGCTCTCAGAAGAAGAAAAGCAGCTCCCGATAAGACTTTTATACAGCTTAGCCGGCGGCCGTATGCTGCTAACGTGTCCGGATCTAGGGAGTGTCTGTGCTAGCTCCTCGACACAAAACTTATCTCAGCCTCGTAGCGGCTTGGGGAGTTCTTATAGGACTTTCGTGCTCCAAGGATCCAGGGGTCTGGAAGTCGTTTGAGAGGTTCTAGGGGTATAAATGGTTTCATCGGGTCTAAAAACATTTGCAGCGCTCTTACTTACCAACTTTCCCCCTGTTTCACGGTACCTGTCGCTTAACTCAGATTTAACTTAAAGCGGGCGAGCAAGAACAGACAAGTGGGAAAACGGTCGACCTATTCCAAAGAATTCAAAGAAGCCATCGTATCAAAAATCGTAAATAGGCGTAAT
>JBGSRE010000974.1:0-3345 GCA_041737755.1 Oligoflexus sp. | reverse complement strand
GGAAATCAATTCCAGGTGATCAAAGGGCTTGCCGATATACGCACTGGCCCCGACCTTCATGCCTTCACTTCGGCTGCTTTCATCGGATTTTGCGGTCAGGAGTATGGTTGGAATTGTTGCAAATTCTTCGCTTTGATGAAGCTCGTGGATCAGTTGAGGTCCAGTCATTTCAGGCATCATCCAGTCGGTAATAACAAGGTCTATTGATTCGCGCTGCGATCGTATCCGTTCAAGGGCATGACGGCCTGATTCCGCATGGAGAATGCGGTAGCCTTCATTGTGAAGAATGTCATGCAAGATATTTCGCATATCACTGAGATCATCAACCACAAGAATCGTACCAGGACTGTTTGGATTCTCACCATCTTCTGCTTGCGCAGGGGTGTCGTCGTTGGCTTGGCTGAGCGATCCGGCCAGCTGCCAATCTCTTTGAATCATACCGGCATCTTGAGATTTGGTAATTTCTGCCGGTTCGAGTGAACTCTGTGCAATAGCGTCCTCGATGAGTTTAAATTCTTTCTCGAAATTGGCTGGTTTGTAGATAATATACTGGGCGCTGCCCTCTTGGATGGCCGATGCTAGGAGTTCACCGGTGCTATCCCCAGTAAAAAGTATGCGATAGGTGTCAGGTGAAAGCCGAGCGGTTTGAGCCAGTAACTGAATGCCCGAACCTGCTTCTTCTAGGTTGGCGTCAATCACCACAGTTTTGATACGATAGTGGCCCAGCAATTCCTGATAGGCTTGGGCACTCTCGACGATCCGATATCGTTCGATCAAAGAGTGGCGCTGGATCGCCTGAAAGAAGGCATCTCTCATCAGAGCTTCATCGTCGACATAGACTAGGTCGAGGACGGGCGCCTCTGTCTTATCCTTGTTCAGGTAGAGTCGAGTCTGAAGTTGTAAAAAGAATTCGGGATCAAGCGGCCAGGAGTAGAGTGCTTGGACGGATTGTGCTGATATCGTCTTGATACCCGATCGATGCTGGCTATCGGCAAGCATGACTCGCCATGCCGATGGATGGGTTTGGATCGTTTGCTCGAGGAGAATACTGGCCTCTTCGGCAACGTTGGTATTGACGATAAGGACCTGGACAGGCCATCGCTGGAGGATCTCCCGAGCTTCCTTAGGCGTTGATGCAAAGCAAAAATTTCCATCCAGTTGAAATCGACTCAATTCACGGCCCATCGCTGTCTGCATATCGGGATTGGAATCGACCAGAAGGATCGCTTTCTGGTCGGCTTCCGCCACCTGGCGCGGAAATTCCACCCAAAAGCATGAACCCTGATTCGCTTCACTATCGACGCCAACACGACCTTCCATCTGTTGCGTCAACTCCTTGACCAGAGCTAGGCCCAGGCCGGTCCCTTGTTTGGCAGTTTGCTGCGGACCTTCGATTTGAGAGAAGAGCTTAAACAGTTTGCTTTGTTGTTCTTTGGGTATCCCGCAACCACTATCGAAGACAGAAATTCGCGCATAGTGGCCCTGTAGGTCCAAACGCAGGCGAATGGTTCCTCCTTTGGGCGTAAATTTCAAAGCATTGCCGATATAGTTGAATAGAATTTTTTCCAAGGCATCAATCTGTGCTCGAACCAGCCAACCTCCCTGAACGCTGCTGTCGATTTCGCAGAGGAATTGGATGCCCTGATTTCGACAGCTCATTTCCACATATTCGCAGATACCGGGTACAAAGGTGGCGAGGTCAACCCGTTCGAGGCGAAGTTTAACACGGGAGAGGGCGACTTTTTGAAAATCGAGGAGCTGGTTGACCAGCCGATACAGACGCTTGGCGTGTTTGGAGGCAATGGATACCGAGCGCTTCAGATTGTCTGGGTTTTCTGATTCCTGAAGTGTGCCCAGGATCATAGTGAGCGGAGTACGAAGCTCATGCGAGATGCTGCGGAAGAAACGAGTTTTTTGTTCGTCGTTTTCTTTCAGATCGTCGTGGACTTTACTCAGGGATTTCTGTTGATCTTCAAGTTTTTCTTTCTGCAGGCGGAGCTTTTCAGTTTGGCGGTCGACTTCGGTTTGGAGGTCTTTACTAAGGCGTTCGGCGGTACGGAATGCTAGAGCAAACCTCTTGCCATTGACCATGGACTGCATGAAGGCAAAAGCCATCATTCCGTTTTGGCCTAAATAGATGAAATTATAGACCCTGGTATTAACTAGGTAATCATTAATTAAAGTGAGCACAAGGAGAACAATGCCAAAAGCTAAGTAGTTGAAGTAGGGTTCATTCTTTTGTATGGAACGGTAGGACCCAAGTGCAAAAGTAAATAACACCATGGGAATTGTTATGATTACTATGATAGAAAAAGTAGAGAAAAAATATTGGTCAAATAAATCAATTGAGGAGTAAGAAAAAAGAAGGGGTAAACATAGGATAGATATTGCGATATGGGAAATATTCCAAGTATTTTCGATAGTCCGACTTCGGAAGCCCGCGAAGCTGTGCTGAAGGCTTTTTGTGAGACAGAAAGTGCTCATAGGATAGACGGCTAATAAAATAAAACTATTGAAATTGAATCCAATCCGGCTTTCTAGATTAAGAATAGTGTGCCAGAGTCCTTCGGTTGAAAAGTAACGAACAAACATCACAAGTGTAAAAAGCGAAATGTAGAGTGGTCCCTTATCTTCCTTTCTTTGGAAGAAAATTGCAAAATTGTAAAGTCCTAGCAAGAAGAAGCTCCCCAGGGTAAACCAAGTTTGCATCTGTCCAAATCGAAATCGATGTTCAAGAAATTCTGCAGTTCCTAATTCGGGAGGACTTGAATTTGCTCGTTTCGAAGTGATCGATTGCACTATCAAGTAGAAATCGGATTGTATTCGCGATATATTTATTAACCGTTGTCTGAAAATGTAATATTCATTTTCTCTGGATCCAATTGTAAAACCTCCGGTAGAAAAATGGTTCTTATACGTATTAGATTTCGTAAGTAAGGCCGTAGAGACGCGGATTCCACGTTGAAATTGGTCGAAGTAAAATGATAATTCATGAGTTGGAACGTTTTTAATTAGCAAGACATAAGTCCCCATGGCCTGAGATAATTCAGTATTGAACTCATGAGCCTTGCCATAGGGAATGACCATGGACTTGAGCTGATCGCGATTGCTGAATTGTGTTTCATCCAGGAACGCATTGGGATAGAAAATCCATTCGCCTGTCAGAAGTAGCACGGGATTTTGGTCCGGTGACCAGGAGCTTAAGTCCATAATGCCATTTTTAGCCTGAGGAATTGAAGAAGCCTGCGAAGCATTGGGGCCTGCAAAGAAAAGGAAGGCCAGAGCCCAAAGATTTACGAAGAATAATTTCATCGTATGCTCCATGAAACTAGTCCATTCCATTGG
>JBGSRE010000943.1:0-5953 GCA_041737755.1 Oligoflexus sp. | reverse complement strand
CTGCACTTTTTTGGAGAAATCGAAGTTGTTTTTGGACTCTGGGCTTCGATTTTTATCGGTATTTGGAGTGTGCAGTATGGTATGAGCGATGCCGCTCACTATTTGCAAGGCATTAATTACACGGAACCAGCCTTTGTCTTTGTCATAATGTGTATGGCCGCTACCAAACCTATCCTTTACCTTGCCGAAAGGTCCATCGCGACGATTGCTCATATACTTCCTCTGCCAAGCAGTACGGGGCTTTATATGACGAGCTTGATTGTAGGGCCGTTACTGGGATCTCTTATCACGGAACCTGCAGCTATGACGGTTACAGCGCTTTTGCTTCGCGACCGGTTTTTCAATGCCCCAGTTTCGACGAAGTTTCGCTATGCAACCATCGGTCTGCTATTTGTCAATATATCAATCGGCGGGACCCTCACCCATTTTGCAGCACCTCCTGTTCTTATGGTCGCTGGGCCTTGGAAATGGGACAGCGTCTACATGCTGACTCATTTTGGATGGCGGGCGGCACTGGCGGTATTAGTTGGAACCGTAGCCACCAGCTTTTACTTTCGTAAGGAATTGCTCAGTCTCGATTCTTCGCTCGCTGCGAATGAGCAGAAAACCCAAGCCCGCATTCCAGCTTGGGTGATAGCTATTCATTTGGTTTTTATGGTTTTGACGATTATCAATGCCCATTACATCGCCTTCTTTATCGGACTCTTTCTGTTTTTTCTTGGCTGGTGCTCCGCTTCCAAAGAATATCAAGACGAAATTCGGATCAAGGAAGGTCTTCTCGTTGGATTCTTTCTGGCCGGACTTGTCACTTTGGGAAAACTACAGGATTGGTGGCTGCAGCCGCTGATTTCACAGTTGGGCGATCTCACTTTGTTTTGGGGGGCTGTTGCTCTGACGGCTGTTACCGACAATGCTGCGCTCACCTATTTGGGAACTCTGGTCCCTGATCTATCCGAGACGGCTCGTTATGCTCTCGTCGCAGGAGCGGTGGCTGGTGGTGGTTTGACCGTTATCGCCAACGCCCCGAACCCGGCCGGCTATGGACTATTGAAAGATTCTTTCGGTGAAGACGGCATCAGCCCCCTTGGTCTGCTTTTGGGCGCGCTGCCCTTCACGATTCTGGCGGCATTGGCCTTTCTTGTCTGAGGAAACTGATTGTGACGGATGGTCCTCTTTTCTTTGCTAAGGCTATGCCTATGTGGGGCGGCTAAGTGGCGCAAAGGAGGGCTCTTCGAGTTATATCGATGAAATTCTCCAGAATTTTAGTTGTTTCCGCAGATTTTAACCGCCTCTTTATACAGCCATTTTTTTTCGTGAGCGATTCTAGCTGCAGCCAAGCTTCTGCGGTGTAGGCTCCTGATGCCATGATTTTGCAGTCTTTGCTAGGATGCTGCTAAAGCTGTTGAGTGGAAGCCTTGAAACGATTAAAACTTGGGTGGCCCGTTTCAGTTCCTAGGAATCGCCAGAGCGGAGAGATTATGACAAAAAAATCGATTGCGGTGCTTTGTAGTGGTGGTGATGGTCCCGGCATGAATGCTGCGATTCGTTCCGTTGTGCGCAGCGCCTATTATGAAGGCATTAACGTTTACGGTGTTTATAAAGGCTTCGAAGGCCTGCTCGATAAATCGATTGCTCATCTGGATCTCTCTTCGGTTGGCAATATTATTCAGAGGGGCGGAACCGTTATCTACAGTTCGCGTTCCAGTCGATTTATGGAAGCCAAGTACCGGACTCAAGCTGCAGATTTTCTTAAAGAGCTGGGTGTTTGTGGACTGGTTGTCATCGGTGGCAATGGTTCTTTCAATGGGGCTTCATTGCTTCATAACGAGCATAGGATTCCGGTCGCCTGCATTCCAGGAACGATCGACAATGACATCAGCGGCACGGAATTTTCTATTGGCTTCGATACTGCTCTGAATACCGCAGTGGAAGCGATCGATAAAATCCGTGATACGGCAACGTCCCACGACCGAACATTTATGGTGGAAGTGATGGGCCGCTCGTCTGGATTGATTGCCATTACCGTCGCCATATCAACTGGTGCCGAGGCGGTGATTTTTCCCGACTTGACCGTTGACTTAGCTTCTGTGGCCTATACGATCAAACGCGGTGTTTCGCGCGGTAAGAAATCTTCAATTGTTATTGTCGCCGAGGGCGAAAAAGAAGGCCTGAGCCATCTTTATCAGAGAGAGCTGAAGGAAAAGTACGAATTGGATACCAAACTGTGTATTCTGGGGCATATCCAGAGGGGGGGTAATCCATCACCAAGAGATCGCTTCCTTGGCTCTTTCATGGGGAATATGGCGGTGAAAGCTATTGCTAAAGGCGAAACAGCTGTGGCCACCGTAGTTCGTGACGGAAAATTCACCCTGGCTCCTTTGTCGGAGTGCTTGAACAAGCGGAACGATTTTGATCGGAGTCTTTTGGATCTGCTGAATACCTTGGCCCTTTAAAGCATAGGTCAACATGAGCCTTTTTCAAGAAGCACTGACGGTTGAGGACATCAACAAAAATTGGTTGCCTCGCCTGGAACAAAGTCTGGGATTGCAGATCACCGCTATTGAGGGTGACGTGCTTAAGGCCGAGTTCACGGTGAAAGAACTGATGCTGCAGCCCTATGGTATCATGCATGGTGGTATTTCCTGCATGATCGGCGAAAGTATGGGTTCCATCGCCGGGAACATGTGTTTGAAGGATCCCATTCACGCCGTCGTGGGCCAAAATTTGCAAGCTCTGCATATGCGTCCAGCCCGCGCTGGTGCACTTCTAGAGGCAATAACGGAAGCCTTGCATGTTGGCCGCCGATCACAGATCTGGCAAACCCAAATCAGGGAAAAGCTGACGGGAAAAATGATCGCCCAGGTGACTTTAACCGTGGCTGTGATTGAGCGCGGCTCTTAGGGCTTAATGCGCTTCGAAGTGGAAATAAGCAGCCGGTTGATGCGTTGGGCTGGTTTTCTCGAGGAAAATGAGGATAATCAGCTCATGGCGTTTGTCACCATCGCTATTGATGATCATAGCATCTGCGAGTTGCAAAAGCCGGGATAAACTCGGCAGAGTGCTGCCTGCTTCTGATTCCTGCATGTGTCTTTCCAGAAAAATTATTAATTCTTGCTGGCTCAGCAGCCTCCCACGTAAATCCATCGACAAAGCCACAAGGCTCGCATCAAAGCCATAACGCAACTGCTGAAGGGGAGCGCTGATGGTATGCGGACTCCAGTTGCTGACGAGAGCATGAGCTTTTTTAATACTCAGCAAACAACTGGTAATCTCTGCCATGGAATCGATACCATCGGCTTCCAGCCCCATTTTTTCTAAGTCTTCTCGAATATGCCGGACCAGGAAATCACTCTGCTCTGCTGTGGGAAGCGGGCGTTCTTTGACATCGAAGCCCCATGCTAGATATTTTTCGATACCGAAGATATCGCTAGTCAGCAGTTTACTGAGATGAATGAGTAGCATTTGCTGCAAAACAGATCGAGGCAAATACAGCGGAATGATGTGAGCAATGCTCGGATTCTGGCGCAGCAAGGCCAGATTTTTTAAGGTATCTTCCGAAGAAAAGAGCACAATTGTGCCAGGCGAAGAGGCCTTAAGGATTTCGCCGGCCACCCCCAACCAGCTAAGATGCAGGGCAACTAAGTCAAAAGCCTCTATTTGGAGGAGTTTGGCAAATTCTTCAAGGTTTTCTGCTAGCTTCATCTCCATTTTACTACCGCCAATGGCCATGCGATAGATGCGTTGATGCTTGCGGTCGGCATCTAGAATGAGGAGCCGCTTCTTACTCATGGAGTGGCTCTTTTCATACTGCCTTGCGGCGGGCTCCAAAGTCTTTGCTAAAAGATTGATATGACTGCTAAGGACTTCAAATGAATTCTTGTCGAAGGCTAAATGGAGCGCCTGCAGACAGTCGAATATTTTGGGAATGGATTGATTGCGAAGATCCGCGATGCGACTCAGGAGAGCATCTTTATCGCGGGCTATGGCGGCAACTTTTTCCTTTTGGTTGGCGAGGATTTCATGATGATCCTCCAACTCGATATGAATGCGCTCGAGTTCGGCATTACGTCGGTTCAAGTCAGAGGTACGTCGATCCACTTCGGATTGCAGCTTGCTGTTGCGATCTGCGATCAGTTTAGCTTTAGCCCTTTGCAAGGTGGCTTCATGCTGAATAGTCTTTTGAATGGCGATGGAAAGCAAAATCGTGATAAAGCCGATGAGAGCCCAAGGAAGCATCATAAATTGCGAAGCATTCACAAAGAGCAGGACGCTGATATCATGGGCGGCAGCCAACGAAAGTAGCACAAGGCTGAAGCCCAGCCGTTGGGCAAAAGGAGACTTCTGGAAAATTGATTTTATGGCAAAGGGTAAAAAAACCAGAAATTCAAGAATGAGAATTTTGTAGTAGTTGCGCTTGATGAGCTCATAGTTGAGACCTCTATCCCAAAAGTACGCCAAAAAAATTACCAGGAAAACAATCAGATTAAATTGCGCAAGGCGGAGAGCTATTTTTGAGGGTGATGGGATAATAATTTCAATGAAAAGAAAAAATGGAATCAGCGAAAAAGTCAAGAGTGTATGCCATAGCAATTGCCATTCAGAGCCATGAGCAAAGAGCATAAAGAAGAGATCGGATCCCAGGACATAGGTACTGCTCATGGTTATAATGGAAAGGCTAAAGTAGAGCAGCAGCTTCATGCGTTTGACGAAAAAAAGCATGATACTAGCAATACTCATAAAGAGCACGATGGCGCCGGCCGCTAGATCGCCAAATTCCATGGTACTCAATTTATAAAGAGCGGTCTCCTGATCGGTGAGACTCATGGTATGGCAGGTCGGGAAGTAACCGGATTTTTCTGAATAGAAGGTTTCCAGGATGATACGTGAAGGTCGGGTCGCGCTGGGCATGATAGCGAAAGGTTCTCCTGCCAGGATCGAAACAGATCGTGGATAGGTGATGTGAGGGTTCTTTTCCAAAATAAGCTGCTGATCCTGAAAAATTCGGATCACGTTGGTGCATTTGGTGAGGACAAGGTAATGGAGAGCCGGGTCCTCATCCATGGAGAAAGAAAAAAAGGCGCGAGCGTCAGGATTGACCGGTTTGTCGTCAAAAGATTCCGGGCTTAGCAATTGCCAGGCATCGACGGATTCCGGCGGTGCGCTCAGTACATTTTTTCCATCATAGATCCACAGGGTCTTGGCATCTTGGCGAAGATCGATACCTCGCTCCTGACGACAGCCCATCATGCTTGGAATCAGACTGACGAGCAGACTGAAAAGGGGCATAAATGTGGAATGAATCTTTCTCAAAAAAATCTAGCTCTCCACAAAATAATGAAAAGACCCGTGTCTTTTTCGGACTTGAGTTTTTCCCGCAACATTGATCAGTGCAATAATTTCAGTTCTTTCCCCTGGTTTGATATTGATAATCATCAAATCGGCCGTGGAAATGATCTGGAATAAACCCATACCGCCGCCACCCTTGCCTTCATGCTCATTGATTTTGCCAAAATGTCCATCAAAGCATGACTTCAGATAGCGGGTGATCGTCTCGCGTTTGAGGGCTCCGAAAGGATCATTAACGGAAAGAGCTATTGTGGAACCATCAAAGGCAAATCTCAGCTTGCCATACTCTGTAGGTTCCAGTTCCACCATCACTCGTCTGGATAAGTGGTTGTATTTAGATTGTCCTGTTTGGCGATCGACAGGCGCGTCGTAGATAGCATTCATAAGAATTTCATCGGTGATCAGCGTGGCATTTCGGATATGCGAAGTTAGGATCCCTGCCTTGCTGAGTTCGGACTCGACGATCTCCAAAAAGTGCGAGCGATTGTGGCTAGAGGTAACGATGTACTCTTTTACATCAACGCCCCAGTTCAAATATTTCTCGAGTCCGAAAATATCGTTGCTGAGAATCTTTGTGACGGTTACTAGTAAGTTTTTCTGAGTGAGT
>JBGSRE010000941.1:0-4499 GCA_041737755.1 Oligoflexus sp. | reverse complement strand
CTGCAGAAAAAAATTCTGCAGTCGGAGCGGGAACGAAAAGAAATGCAGGGTATTAAGAAACTGGCCAACGAACGAGCCCGCAAGGCCAATGTTTTCAATAAAAAACTGCGTGATTGCCGGGTCCACCGACTCAGTCGCGATGCTGATGCTCAGCTATCCACCTTGTTCATTACCGAGGGTGACTCGGCCAGTGGTTCATTGACCAAGGCTCGCGATGTCAGGCTGCAGGCTGTTTTTAGTTTGCGCGGCAAACCTCTCAACTGTTATGCGATGACGAAAAAAGTTGTTTATGAAAATGAAGAGTTCAACCTCCTTCAGCATGCCCTAGATATTGAAGACGGCATTGAAAATCTGCGCTATCAGCGGATCGTCCTAGCGACTGATGCGGATGTGGATGGCTTGCATATTCGGCTTTTGCTGATGACTTTCTTCCTGCAGTTTTTTCCAGAGCTGGTCAAAGCAGGCCATCTCTTTATCCTCAAAACGCCGCTGTTTCGGGTACGGACTCCAAAAGTGGTGCGGTACTGCTATGACGAAAAAGAAAAGGCCAAGGCTTTGCAAGCATTAGGAGCTAAAGCGGAAATTACCCGATTCAAAGGTTTGGGTGAAATTTCACCAGATGAATTCGGTCAGTTCATTGGTTCTGAAATACGTATGGAACCGGTTCGTCTTTCGCAAAAAGCTGCCATTCAGGAAATCCTCAGTTATTTTATGGGCAAGAATACACAGGAGCGCCAGCGCTTCATCATCGATAATTTGCGAACCGAAGAACCTCTGAGCGTGGTGGAGCAACCTGAATGAAAATGGAAACTGATCAGGGCCGACCATCGAGTGGATCCGGTGGCTCCGCTCACGTGGAAGATTTATATGAATCCTGGTTTCTGGACTACGCTTCCTATGTGATATTGGATCGCGCCGTTCCCCATATCAAAGATGGCCTGAAGCCTGTTCAAAGACGGATCCTGCACGCCCTCTGGGAACTGGATGATGGCCGTTTGAATAAAGCGGCTAATATCATCGGTCATACCATGCGCTATCACCCGCATGGGGATATGGCTATCGAAGATGCGCTGGTCAAGATCGCCCAAAAGGATCTGCTCATCGATATGCAGGGCAATTGGGGGAATATTTTTACCGGCGATAAAGCAGCGGCGCCTCGTTATATCGAAGCCCGACTATCGATACTCGGCAAAGAAATTCTCTTTCACGAGGATCTTACCGAATGGCAAGCGTCCTATGACGGCCGGAATAAGGAACCTCAGCATCTGCCGGTAAAATTTCCTTTGCTTCTGGCATTAGGCGTTGAAGGCATCGCCGTCGGCCTGCAAACGAAGATTCTACCGCATAATTTCAACGAACTCTGTGATGTGGCGATCCTTCATCTCCAGGGCAAACCCTTTCAGTTGCTGCCTGATTTTCCATCAGGTGGGATCGCCGATTTCAGTGGATATCTGGAAGGTCGTCGCGGCGGCAAGGTCAGGGTGCGGTCGCGCATTCGAATCGTTGACGCCCGCACGCTGCAGATTCAAGATTTGCCCTTTGGCTGCACAACGGTGAGTCTGATTGAATCCATTCTGTCGGCCCATGAAAAGGGCAAGATAAAAATCAAACGCGTGGAAGATAATACCGGTCACGAAGTGGATATTCGGGTCTTTCTGCCGACCGGAGTTTCGGCGGAGCAGACGGTGGATGCCCTCTATGCTTTCACCGATTGTGAAGTATCGATTTCGGTCAACTGCTGCGTCATTCAAGATGAAAAGCCAGCTTTTCTTGGTACGCGCGATCTCTTGACAGATGCTGCGGAGCGCACCCGTGATTTGCTGAGACGGGAATTGGAACTAAAAAAAGCCACTCTCCTGCAAAAGATTCACAAGGCGACGCTGGAGCAGATTTTTATCGAGCAAAAAATCTACCGTAAATTAGAAGGTGCCACGTCGTGGGATGAGACCTTAGGCGTCCTGCAAAAAGCCTTCAAACCTTTTCTAAAGTCGATAGTGACAGCAGTTTCCAACGACGATCTGGAAGCTCTGCTGGAGATTCGATTTAAACGACTCACCAAGTACGACAGTGAACAGGCCACCAAAGTTTTGGAGAAACTGCAGGGCGAACTGAGCGAAGCAGAAGCTCACCTCAAACAGCTGACGGCCTATGCCGTTGCCTGGTATAAATCACTGAAGCAGCGCTTCGGCAAAAATCTGAAACGTCGCACGGAAATTAGTAGCTTTGGCGAAGTGATTGCGCGAGAAGTGGTCTTGGCCAACCAAAAGCTTTACGTGAATCGGCAGGAAGGATTCCTGGGCACCGGTCTGAAAAAGGACGAGTTCCTCACTGATTGTTCCGATCTTGACGAAGTGCTGGCGGTTCGGCGAAATGGTTTTGCCATGCTGGTGAAAGTGAGTGAGAAAGCTTTCATTGGCGAGGATCTTCTCTATGTGAGCATCATGCCGCCCAGCGGGGGCGCCAGCATTCTGCACCTCGTCTATCGTGAGGTGGAGCAGGGGCCGGTTTTGGCTAAGGCTGTGCGCCTGACAGGTTGGTCGCGTGATAAGTCCTACGAGTTAGCGAAGGGCATACAATCGGTACTCTATGCCCAGATCTGGCCCGAAGGTACAGATGGCTTTGTGGAGCTGGCGCTGGCCAAAGAAAAGAAGCCCCTGCTGTTTAATATGGGGAAACTGACGACCGAAACCAAGAATAGCCGCGGCCGGGTCGTGACGAGCAAAGTCGTGGAGCAGGTGACGCGAGGCCTTCCACCAAAACTTGCACTGCCAATCAGCTACGATGTAAAAACGGCAAAAATCGGCGAAAACGCTGGCGGAAAAAATCTCGGTAGCTTTCCTGCGGATACTCGGCTCTTGGCCGTCACTACCAGGGGTCACCTGCGAGTCTTCACGGCGGCCTTTCCTCAAAAACTGGAAGCGCCCCTGTATGTCTGCGTCCCTTTGCCTTTGGATGCGGTCTTAACAGTAGTGAGCCGTGGTGAAAAAGAAGAGCAGATATTTCTCCGTCGGATCAAGACCGAGGAATGGGGGGATGGCAGTAGCTTTCAACTCAACGATGCTAAGGTTCACACGATACTGCATGTGAGTTTTGCCGAGGATCCTTTTCTGCGCCTGAGCTATCGCCCGGAAAACGGTGTCACCAATCCCCCGGAGATCATTTCAATCGACGACTGGGCTTCGCCCAAAGGTGTGCAGTCGACGCCGGTGAAGTTGATTCGCAGTGGACTCTTGAAAACCGAAATCCAAAGCAGCAAGACCTAAGAGAAAGAAACCAGTTGCCGTTGTACGGAACTGGTTTTTTCTTTGTCATTATATTTTAAGCGGATTTTTATTCTGAGTCTTAGTCGGAGAAGTTTCAGAGCAGAGTAATTCATGGATGAAGTAAGGGATACCGGTAAGCAGCCACCGTCTCCGCAATGTGAGTCAAATGCTATTGGGTTATTCATATCCATACCTTAGCCTGCATCCATTAAAATTCTAATTTTTTTTACTCTCACTGCAATAGATTGGGTGCCGTCATGTCTTACTTGCGAAACGGAAGTTTCACTTACAAACTCAAGTAAAAGGCATAAAAAGATGACACTTAAGAACAAACTCCTCGCTTTGACTCTCGTTGCTTCTACTGTCGCTTGCGGCAGCAACCAAAAATCGAAAAAAGATGGTCCGACCCCGACTGTGACAGGTGCAGCTACCGAAAGCACTGACCTAGCTAAAGAAGAAGTGAAAGCTTCGGAAGAAACTTCCAAAACAGAAGACGCTGCCCCAAAGACCGAAGTTGAAGCAGCCATTGTTGTTGCTGAAAAAGCTGAAGAGACAGGGACGCCAGCCGCTGAGGCAAATAAAGAAGAAGTTAAGCCAACAGTTGAAGAAAAAGCCCCGGAATGCAAAGTCGTTGAGCAAGTTCAGCAAGCTCAGCAAGCTCAGCAGGCTCAGCAAGGTCCTGCCGATGCTGACTTGGAAGCGCCAGCCCCGGAAACTTGCCAAGCAGAAGCACCCGTAACCGCCCTTCCATTGCTTCAGGCTCAAAACTAATAGCAATCAATCTCAGTCAATAGCTTGTAGGACAAGCTATCAGAACTAAGGCAAAAAAAGGCTGGACCTATTCACACGATCTTTCGGGAGAACAATTCCCGCAAGCCTGTGTGAATGGGTCCAGCCTCTGTTCGTTGTAATGAAGTCAACCAAGTTTTAGAAAGGATCGGCATGTATAAGGTTAGTGAGAGGCATATCGCTGCTGATAAGGAAAAAGAGCGGGTAAGAATCGAGGCTGAGAAGGCTAAAGATGTTGGTAATTGCATTAGTTCTGGCAAATCAGATTCCTTCTGTCGAAATGCCTTTGGCAATGGTCAAACATTTATTTACAACTTTTTTGCCATCAACTCTGATAAATTCGCCCGTGAGTTCATCTCTTTCCCAAAGTATCTTTCCACTAAAAATATTTTCTAGGCTTATAAGGAATCTGCAAGCAGAAATTGCAGCTCTTCCTTTGTCTGAAGC
>JBGSRE010000636.1:0-3446 GCA_041737755.1 Oligoflexus sp. | reverse complement strand
ACTTTTGTGCTCATATCTTCCACCCTTTGGACGAGAATGTGGATTCCACCGTAACACAGGACAAAAGCTGGGCTCGAGCGGGAATTTATGGATCCCTTTCGGCACGGGATAGAGACCTTCCCTTCGGTTGGACAGTGGCTTCCCCAGGCCTGTTCGCTTGGCTAGCTCCTGTCAAAAACATCGACAGAGCGCTTCTCAAAGCAGCCGAGAGGCTTAAATAAGATACTGTAAATATTGAAGTCATTAAAAGGAGGAGGGTTCCTGCAATTGGCCAGACACTTGCTCTAAGGGAAAGACCGCCCCCAGCGGAGTTGTTATGTTACGAGTCGAACGGATTGGAGGGGCCTTTGAGAAATATCAGGAAAGTGTTGCTGCTCAGTGGTTTGCGGATTTTTCCAAACCAAACCGGTGGCCATCTGCGCAGCGGAAGTTTTGCCAAAGCCTTGGCAAGAATGGGTTTGGATGTTCGAATCTATAGTTTGGCGGGACGTAAAGAAGATTACGGAACGGGTGAAACCCAGACCGTTCAAACTGTAGAGCCTGGGCTAGTGGAGGAGATAAATCTCTCTCTACCGTTTGGCCTCTTGCAAACACTTGCTCGCCGGATGGGCTGGCCGCGCCTCTGGCAGAATCCGATCTTGGCCTCGGGACTCATTCCCCAAAGCTTGCGGAATGCTATGGAATCGGCTGATTGCATCATCTGTGATCTGCCCTTTATTCCGCCTATTCCGAGTGGCCAGCGTCGCAAACCTTGGCTTTTGCTCAGTCATAATCTGGAACATCGCCTGATGGAGCAGGGCGGATTTCGTGATCGGCATATTTTTGCTGCCATCATGAAACGACTAGAGCAGTCTGCCCCGCGTCGTTATGATGGTATTATCGCCTGCGCAAGCGAGGACTATGAGTTTTTCCAGACTCACAACAGTCTCAGAAAGCCCATTCAGCTCGTCGCCAATGGTATCGATTCGGCTGCCTATGCTCCTGATCCTACTGTGCGTGCCCAAATGCGTTTGGAATTGGGATTGAAAGCCGAAGACCGGCTGATCGTTTTCGCCGGCAGTCGCTATGCTCCCAATCTGGAGGCTTTGGTTCAGTTGGAAACTTTCGCCAAGGCCAATGCTGATTTTCTGCGAGCCCAATCCATCAAGTTTCTGGTGCTGGGATCGCTGGCGACAGCTTCTCGAAGCGATACGATCATTGCCACCGGCTTTGTCCCTTCGGTTTTGCCCTATTTTCAAGCTGCCGATTTCGCCTTAAATCCGGTGGAACGGGGGTCTGGCAGCAATGTGAAACTGTTTGAATATCTCGCCGCGCATCTGCCAGTCCTTTCGACTGAATTCGGCGTGCGTGGCAGCGAGTTGCAGCCCTGGACGGACTATATCCCGTTCAATTGGAGCAGTTTGCGCTTCTATCTGGAATCGCTGGCGACCGAGCGATCAGCCGCTGGCTGGCGCGTTATTGGTGAAGAAGTGTGGAACCGTCATGCATCGCAGAGCGACATGCAAGAGATTGTCAGCCGCCAATGGGATATTTTGGTGCGAGGCCTGGAGCATAATTCTTTGCGTCTGGTTTCGCATTTACCGCAAAGTCTATCGGGTCGGCCGCTTTAAGCATTTTTTAGGGTCGGCTCCATGAGCCTATGGAGTTCACTGACTTCAAAGCAATCAACAGGAAACTGCTGAAAAGAACAAGGCAAGACAGTCAGGGATGAAAAACTGCCTCCAAGAACCCATAAAGTTCTTGGAGGCATTCATTTGCTGTTAAAAAACGACTTAGATCTGTACGCCCCAACGTGCATAAAAGAAGCGACCGATCAAGTTATGAGTACGCGCATCGATGTTATCGTTGAACGCGGCGTCTGTAACAGGTGGTGCTTTGTCAGTCACGTTGTTGACACCCAAAGTGACTTTCCCGTAAGCGAGGAAATCATAGCCGGCACGAAGGTCAAAGGTCGTCCACGCCGGCAAGGTTTGATACTCCTCGGCCCCAGTCGCTTCCAACTTTGTCACATGATTGGCTGTGGCCCCTACGTCGTAACCAGAGTTCGACCAGCCTGCATCAAACAAGCCTTTCCACTTGGGAATCGAGCCTCGTCCGGCGCCCGCTGCATCGATATATTTTCCAACAACGTTTTCAAAGGGAGCACTTTTATCAGCCTGATTCATGTACTTGATGTAATGACTGCCGAGTAGGCTGAAAGTATAAGAACCCGATGAAGTTCCGCGCAAAGCGTAGTCAAACGCAAAGTCAACACCTTCCACTTTACGAGCGGCGAGATTGAGGGCGGTAGCCTCAAGTGTCAGGACGTTATTCGTAGCGGGGTCGATCTGCACCTTGTCTTGAAAAAGTTGGTTGTTACGGAACTGGTCAAGCACGAACTGTGGGTTCGTATCAATCGCGTTCTTGGTTTCAATGTTGAAGTAGTCAGCCTTGGCATTGAAGTTGGCAATGGAGTAGGCGAGGCCATAAGTAAATGATTTTGACTTCTCAGGTTCCAGATTGGGGTTACCGCCTTGCAAAGCCAGGAACTGGGTGATGGTGTCGTCGGCTTGAATCGCACAGGCGCCCGGAGTCTGACATGGGTCGGACAAGGATGCGAAGTTTTCTTGCTGCCCTTGGAACAGTTCAACCAGCGATGGGGCTCGGAAACCGGTCGAATAGCTGCCCCGAACGGTCAGCCCGTCGAGGGGACGAATTTTCAACCCAGCCTTCGGGTTAGTCGTGGTTCCGAAGTCGCTGTAATCGGAATGACGAGCGGCAAGGTTGATTTCTGCCAATTCTGTCAGAGGAACAGTGAGTTCGACATAAGCTTCCTTGATGTCGCGATCACCCTGGGTCGATTTCCCGTTGGTACTTCCGATCGTGTTGTACTGCTCCGAGTTTGCATCCGAGATGCTTTTGTATTCTTCTGTACGGCCTTCAACACCGAAAGCTAAACCGATAGTACCAAGACCTGTTTCAGCCAGTTCGCCCGCAAAGTTCACCGTGAGTGAATCAAGTTCGGTAGAGGTGAAATCAGAGGCGTCAATCTTCAGCCAATCGATCATTTCAGGAGTAAGGCTGCCGTCAGGACCGAGCAGATTTACCGGCACGCAGCCCAAGTTAGCCAGTGCTGTGCAGTTCGCAGGATTGCCGATACCGAGCTGAAGGTTAGTCTTATTCACGAGGTTTTTCGTGGTCGAGCGGGTCTTGGATTCGCCATGGTTATAGGCGACATCCCAGTTCCACTTCTCGCTGATATCACCCTGGAGGCCGACCACGCTACGGAACGTGTTGGAATCAGATTCCGAAGCACGCGCGCCCATTTGCAGAAAGCGCTTTCTTACATCTTTGACGTCACTTCCAAATGGATTGTAAGGATTTTCTTTCGCTACGCTGTTGTTGAGCAAGAGCAGCCAGCACGGGTTCCAATCTTCGCCACTCTTCATCTGCATCGACCGGTAAAG
>JBGSRE010000895.1:0-5207 GCA_041737755.1 Oligoflexus sp. | reverse complement strand
TCATACCCTTGGCATCGACCACAGTGAAATGGGTTGTTTCAGTGCTTTCTTTCGCTTCAAAAGTACCAGGTTTAATGTCTTGGCTGGGGGTCGCTTTGAGACTGGAGATGCTGCTGCGACGGCTGGCGATGTAGTCTGGATTTAACAGTTCTGAAAGAGGATTTTTAACAAAGTCAGGGTCACCAAACCACTCGGATCGATCGGCAAAGGCTCTTCTCATCGTTTCCACTAGGAGATGATTGTAGGCAGCGGATCCAAAGCCGAGCTTATTCAAATCATCCTTTTCCAACATTCTTAGCATAGCAATGAGTAAGGGGCCGCCCGAGGAAGGTGGTGGCGCGGTGAGAATCTCGTAGTTTTTGTAACGACCCGTCAACGGTTTGCGGGAAACGGCCTGGTAGCTAGCCAGATCTTCGCTAGTCAAAGCTCCGCCGCCTTTTTTAATGGCGTTGATGAGGCGTCGGGCGACATCGCCTTTATAAAAGGCGTCTGACCCCTGCTTTTGAATTTGGAGGATAGACCAGCCGAGTTCTGGCTGAATAAATTTATCTCCCGCTTTGATGCCTTTGCCATCTTTCAGAAAGATATGCCGACTGTCCGGAAATTTTTCCAAAAGACTGCGACTGCCTTCCAATGATGAAGCCAGAGCTTCGTCAACGATAAATCCTTCCACGGCTAGGCGCCGGGCTGGTTCCAAAACTTTTTTCCAGGGCAGGCGGCCATATTGCTTATGCAAGAGTGCGAGGCCGGCCACCGTTCCAGGCGTGCCGACCGCGCGATAACCGACGGTTGAGGCACCCGGTATGACTTCACCTTTGGCATCGAGATAGAAATCGCTTTGGGCAAGGGCTGGGGCTGTTTCTCGGTAGTCAATGAAGTCCGTCTTAGCGTCCGAAGTACGAACCAGAGCAAATCCACCTCCGCCAAGATTTCCGGCGGACGGCCATGTGACTGACAGTGCAAAGCCGACTGCCACGGCTGCATCCGCTGCATTTCCACCTTCGCGAAGAATTTGAGCACCTGCTGCCGAGGCTAAGGGGCTCACCGTCGCAACCAAACCTCGTTTTCCCCAAACAGGATCACGAGTGGCTGCCGAGCCCAAGGAGGAGATACCAAGAATACAGTGGCAAACCAGGAACCAAGCCGTGATTGCTGCTCGGGACTGAGGGCGAAGCCTAAAGATATGCAGGAATACTGTCATGGCTATTATCAACTCCAGATGGGGTGAACTTGAGAGAATTGCAGCTTTTGCAAACTAACCCATTCCAGCGGAAGATCGCAAGTGTTCGCCAAGCTTCCCTTGAGAGGCAAGGCGGAGTCTCGGTGAAGTAATGGCTGTTGAGGCGGTCAGGTTTTTTTAGCTTCAGGACTTGCTGCCGGTTCTTGGGTAAGCGTTTCGGGCTTGGCTGCAGATGGGGTTGAAGAAGCGTCTTCAGCGGAAATGGCCGGCGGATTGGTTCCCGGTGAAGGTACAGCAGCAGCATCGCCCTCGGGTTTCAGCGGGAAGAGCTCATGCAGCGGTTTATCCATGGACGGATTCCAAGCCAGGAAAGTGTCGCTATTGGCAACGTACTTGCCGTCCACATAATGGCCTTCGTGATAGTCATACCCCGGCTGTCCTTGGTGCGTCTCTGCATGCGCCACTCCATCTTTATTCAGGGGATGGCCGTGCTCATCGTAGCCAGGAAGTGGGTGACCGTCAGCATCCAATCCAGGGCCAGGCAAAGGATAGGTGTTGGATGTCTGCGCTTCGTTCAAGGCTGCATCCAAAACCTGGTTGGGTGAAGTGCTTTGCAGCTTGTGCTGCAACTCGCGGATTTTTTCCAGTTCGAAATCACGCTCCGCTTCATGAATGACATCATTGAAACTGCTGCGGACATCGTTGGCCTGTCGTCTGACCTGAACGAAGATCTTGCCGAACTTGCGCATAAGATCGGGTAATTTCTCTGGGCCGATAAAGACCATGGCGACAATTGCTATCACGATAAGTTCCATGGGACCAATGCCGAACATAGAGAAATCCTTTCTCGAAAAATCCAAACTGCAGACGATCAGATAACCGGATGCGCCCCTATTCTAACCTGCGCATCTGCCTTTGTATAGAGACAGGCAAAGAGGCGGCAATCATCGAAGAAAAGCCTCAAGGAGCGAACGGCGTTTCAAAGCTTTTTACGGATCAAATAAAGCCCATCAGCAATGGATAGCATGGAAGCCTGCACCTGGCTATCTTTACGCACAAGAGCGTTGAATTTACGGAGTGCTTCGGTGGCTAAAGTCTGGTCCGAGGAGTCGGTAATTCGCCCGCTCCAAAGGACGTTATCGGCGAGCATCACTCCATTGGGACGCAGGAGTTCCATTCCCAATTCGTAGTAGCGACTGTAGTTTTCCTTGTCGGCATCAATAAAAATAAGATCAAAACTGCCGCTGCCATGACTTTTGAGCAGATCATTCATGGTTTCCAAAGCGGGGGCCAGAATAATCTTCGCCTTTTTTTCCAATCCTGTGGCTTTTTGATAGTGACGGGCGATGGCAGCGGTTTCAGGGTCGACATCGCAGCAGATGATCTCGCCATCTTCCGGTAAGGCAAGGCCCATACAGATACTGCTATAGCCAGTAAAGCAACCCACTTCCAGGATGCGTTTTGCGCCCATGATATGAACCAATTGATTCATAAACACTCCTTGATCAACCGCGATCTGCATACCAGCGTCGCTGCGTTTACGGGTTTCAGCAATAAGCTCTGGCAGAAGGGGATGAAGTAGGGACTGATGGCTGATCAAGTATTCGTGAAGGGTAGCAGTTAGCTCGACGGTTTTCATGAGATCACCCATAAATTAAAAAAGAGGAGCAAACTCCTCTTTTTTTATACACATTTTACTTGGAAGATATGAGTTCTAAGAGATTCTTTTGTGGGTCAGCAAATTTTTTCAGCCCATCCGCCATCAGGAAATCTTCCAATTTCTGAAAGTCGACATGTTTGTCGATAGCTTCCAGAACAGCTGCCGGAGGCAAAGTCTGAATTTGCGCCGTAAAACTACGGCCGCTCGCTGCCACAGCTTCGTTGGTTTCTGGGGGATTGGTTTCAATATCACTGCCGGCAAATGCTTCCACATATTTCCATTTCGGATCATTGGGCTTTTTGGTGCCGGTGCTGGCGAAAATCATTTCCTGCTTCAGAGGCAATTTTTTATCGGCCCAAAACTCTTGGTTCTTCTGCCAGATACGCTTGGCATTGACAATACCAACCCAGCCTTGAGCTTCGGCGCCAAGGGCTGGCACCTGATCTTCGGAATAAACATCCAGTCTTGAAACAAAGATACTGTAAACGCTTTTGAAGCTTGTTCGGTTGGCGAGGCGTTGAGCCCCCTTCCACACCGCTTCGCGAGCTCTTTTGTATTGCGCTTCACTGAAGATAAGCGTGACGTTGAGGTTGACTCCGGCGGCGGCCAAATCCTCGAGCGCATCGATTCCAGCCGGTGTAGCGGGAACTTTGATCAAGCGATTAGGATGGCCTTTGGCCCAGAATTTTCCTAACTCGATATAGCGAGCAACGCGTTCTTTATGCGGTGGTCCGAGTTTCAAGTCTTCCAGCAAAGGATCCACTTCAAAGCTGACGTAACCATCATCGCCTTTGGTGGCTTCATAGATGGGCAGAAAAACTTTTTCCGCTTCGCTGACGAGATGATTCGTCACGGTCCATGCCACGTCTTCGGGAGTTTTTCCCGCCGCGCGAAGTTCCCGGATCATCCCGTCCATGAGTCCGGTTTTGACGATGTTGGAAACGATAATGGGGTTGGATGTTGCGCCGGTAGCGCCCTGGCTCTTGCTGAGAGTCACAAGTTTTGGATCAATTGAGTCCAGCCACAGCTTGGTGCCTGTAGCGACCAAAGATTGCAGAGGTGCAGTCATGGGGGAATCCTTTCGCTGGGTCACAGTTCGGGGCGAATGCTAGCACAAGGTCGCGGCATCGACAATGGCCTTAACCAAGCCGCTTTTAGCAGTGTCTGCTTGGATCATTTCATTCTTTTTCAGGGGAGCTGGGCTAATCTTGGGCGGCATAAGGTGTCATATTATTCAATAATAACAGTTATATATACGCATGATTCATATTCTGCGGACCACCGCCGAAGGGAGATTTATCAGTGTGATTAATAAAGAATCGGGAGTCATTGTCATGCGTGGTTTGTTGATAAAAGCGGGATTGAGCATTTCCTTGGGCATACTCAGCCATAATGCTTTTGCAGGTTCCAAATGGGAACTGGTAAGCGAAAAGGACGGAATTAAAGTCTACAGCAAAGAAGTACCGGGAACAGATTTGATTGCATTCAAGGGTGTGAAACTGATGCCGGTTCCCATCGCAAAAGTGGCTGATGTTCTCTTGGATGACAATGCCGAAAAGAAAAAGCAATGGATCGATATGATCAAGGACTTTAAAGTTTTGCAAGCGGGTAAGGATCAGACAGTTGTCTATTCGGCCTACGATTTGCCTTGGCCACTTTCGGATCGTGATTATGTCATCCAGAGCAATTTGCGAATCGACAACGAAGCCAATCAAGTCGTGATCGACTTGAAATCTGTCGAACATCCCAAATCACCAAACACCATTGGCGTCCGGGCAGAACTCGTCCGCAGCCTCTATAAATTAGTACCAAAGCCAGGCCGGATGACAGAAGTTACTGTTGAAATTCAAACCGATCCAAAAGGTGAACTTCCCAAGTGGCTCGTTAATGTGATTCAAAAAGGCTGGCCAGCTAATACCTTACGTAAAATGGAATTGCAGGCTTTGCAACCCACGACTAAGGAAAATCTAAGAATAAAAACCGAGTTCAAAGGTGCGAATGAACTTGCTACCCGATAAGGAGAGTCTATCTGTCGGATTCTGGGACTCTATGGAAGGCTACCTGATATTTGATTAATCCCTATTGCAAGCTCCCTAAGGAGCTTGCAACTTGCCTCATTCATCTCGGCCCATCATGCTCAAAATAAAATCCCAACCACTTCACACGAATGAGAGCTGTGTTGATTTCATTCGACACATTTTTAACCTTTAGCTCTTCCATCTTCTTCTTTTCCCATTCCTGAGCTTCTTTTTTGCTGGCGAAAGGATTCGTGAGTTTCCATCCCCTGGGATTTTTGTATTCTCGTTCAATCTGCCATTTGCTGGTTTCAAAATCAGGGGTGATGCCTATTCGCGCTGCCATTGAAAA
>JBGSRE010000894.1:0-6173 GCA_041737755.1 Oligoflexus sp. | reverse complement strand
GACGGTGATTTCCACCTCCTATCGTGAGACAGTCCGGGTGGAAGACATGGACCAAACCCCGAGAGCGGGGTATGTCAGGGAAAAGCCAAATTCCGAAAAAGTCTTAGGACTTTGAAGTTTTGGATTTTTCGGACAGGCTGTTAGCCGTTATCCCCTGGCTCAACCATCCACTCCAGCTCCATCCAGCTACCAAACTCCGTTGCTTTCCAGTGACCGAGCAGCTGACGCATCCTCGCGTGAACCGCCACGGTCATACTCTCGCTTAGCCATGCTGGTAGCGAGGAATTCATCTCGGCCGCTCGTCTTGCCAAATCCATGAAGAGCTCTTGTGGGGCTACGCCTTTGGTCAGCGCAGAAAAGGGTCCAACGATTCCCTCGATTTGGGCCAGCAATGGACTTCCGTCCGCGAATTCCATAGCTGCGGCTTGGCTCATTTCGACGAGCGTTTTTCCCTGCGCGAGCTTGCCCCAAAAGCCATCCTGCAAGCACGCCACGCTTTCCACAGCATAATGCAGCAAATCATGGTTCAGAAAGCTGCGGGTTTCGTATTCGACTCGCTCGGGAGGAAGACCCGGACGGATAAGTTCGAGGGTATGTCGATCGTGGGAAATTTTATGAAAGCGAATATGCATGATACCTGCCTTGCAGCATGACTTGTCAGCTCATGCATGGTAGCGCAGGTACAAGGGCTGGCAAAACACAAAACCATCGTGCAGGCTTCTCGGAAGCACCATGACTACCTCGGACGCGACAGTTCAGGGACCTTCGATAAGCCTTAGACTTGGCTCAATGGAAAATCTCTTACGATTTGAGAACCAGCGAGGCCGAGACTGCTTACTGGAATGGTTACTCTATGGATAGTAATCCCTTCACCAATGACGGAGGCATCTGCGAATGCATCAAGTCTACCGATCCCTTCCCTGGCGAGCAGCCGGTGCCTTATGCCCTAGGAAATTTTGAAATCGAGGATACCTACGGGAGTATCGATGAGATCGCCTCAGGAATAGAGAACTATGGTCTCCATCTCCAAGAATCCAATTCCAAAGCAGGCGGAGGAAAAGCAGGGGGCGGAGCCTCTGCAAACGCGGGCGGTGGATCGGCTAGCGCGAGTTCTGGCAAGAGCTCGTCACACGCGGGAGGAGCTGCCGGCTCTTCAACTTCTAGCACCAGCGGTGGAAAATATGGGACCGCTAGTAAAGCGGGCAGCAGCATAGGCAAGGCTAATTTAGCTGAAATAGCTGCAGATAGCTGAAAGCGGTGATGTGTTTGGGAGTGCGGGATACCTACGTGCCCGCAATCGGCAAGCGGGAGTGCGGGCCTTGCATCCTTCGCTCTTTCAATCGGAGTCGCCGATGTTCAGTCGATAGAAACGGAGCTGGCCCCTGAGGGTAAGCTGACGACAGCAGATAAGGCTCAGTTCAAAGAGATCTATGGTCTCAAGGATATCGCCAGTGGCTGTTCTCTCCAAGCGATCCTCGGCAATAGGAGGGCGGGCCATATAATTGATCAACTGGCTCAAATTCCGCCTTTCTTCACGCACCACCCGGCCTGCTAAACGAAGGAGACGCAGGAATTTGGGACATTCCATGTGCGGCAGGGTGAAGAAATATTTAGAGCCGCTCTGGCAGCACTCGATTATATGAGCTGGTGTGCAAGGGCGTGACCGACACGCTCTTGCTTCAGTTCGGGACTTTGGAATGTCGACTTTCCCGTCTATCACAGAGAACAAAATCAATGGGCTCACTTTTCCTGCCCATCCCCAGTCTATGATTCGGAACGACTGCTCCTGTCGAACCTGCTCGACCATAAATTTGGTCGCCAGATTCGGCTGGAACAAGAAAGTACCTATTTTAAAGTGCTGCGTAATGCGCTGGATGAACTGGAGACTTGAAAATCTATCTTAGGGCGCCAAGCGCGCGTTACGGTCAAGGAAAACGGACTTGGCTTCTTCGGACTCAAGGGCGTTCTGGAATAAACTCGGTAATTTTGCCACAACCTTGTCCATTTGGATAGTTATAATCCAGCTGAGACTTGAGATTCCAGTCATGCATGCGACCCATTGTCTTTGTACCGAGCGTCACGCCTGTTTGGATATTTCCTGCCATGGGGGCCTTGGCTCCGGCAGCAGTATGGATAAAATCTACACCTTGAGTCGCTTTGGCAGCATCTGAATTTTGATTAGCTGGATCTTGAGGGTTTTGAGCGTTTTCCATGTCTGCCTGGGCTTGTTTCATCATATCATTATAAGCAATCGAGCCTGGTCCCCAACCTCTGAGATTCGCTGTGAGTTGGGTGCAATTTTGGGGGACCTTCACTTGTCGACAACCTCCCTTGCTCATTCGCATGCGGTAGTCGGAATTGTAATCCTGAGGGCCACAGGCCTCACCAGGGGCTTTAGGTGGTGGCAATTGCGCTTTTTGCCTCTCGCGCTCCCTAGTCATACATTTAAGATCCCGTGGATTACAAGCCAGCATAAGACTAAATTCATCTGAAGATTCTTCGTCGTCGATGTCAGAGATGGGGTCTAGATAATCGCTAGGAAGTTCTCCTAGCATAAAGGATGCAATGCTTGGAATGCTGGCAATATCTTCGTACCCCTCCACAATCTTTTCAGCTGTGACATTATCCAGAGTTAGATCATCGATCGATATTCCATACCCTGCATAAAATTCTTCGTTGGTCTGGGAAAAGTCCATGCCTGATGCAAATGCGTGATCGATCATGATTTGCAGACTGCTGGCGAGCCCAGATACCTCATAATCTCCGATTTCTATAGGATCATCGCCAAGCGTCGCCCAAACCTCTTCGAGCAGATCGAGAGTATCATCATAGATCGTTTTTTCCATTTCTTCTTCCATGGCTTCACGAACCAATGCCGCCATTTCAGGATCGTCTTGCCAACGTTTAACATCTTCAGAAAGAGATTTTTCAAAAGCTGCTCTTGCAAATGGCTTTCCTCCAGAAAACGCTCGTGTCTGGGTAGCGCTGCATCCTGATAGAATTAGGTGATGGATAAGAATCAATAGGCACCCACGGAGCACTACAAAGACGGTTGATCGATAAGAAATTGACATTTGATTTCTCCATAAATTCGGATTTAATATTTGTTGCCGGTTGACCTCATCTTTTGCAAAATTTTTGCCAAGCGTAACATTATAAAAGATCGAGCATTTCCTATTCGAGAAATGCTTACATTGATTCGACTTAGGTTTGAGTTTAAGCGCGATTTTCTGCTAAGTACCTGATTTATTATTCTTAGTTTATCTGCAGACCAAATCATAATCGTCATTTGCAGCAGGATCTGATGAGTTTTGGGCTTAGCATATTGAAACAACTTGAGAGTCCGGATTTCTCACGTAGCGCGTTTAGCAAAGCAGCTCGAACAAAAACCTCTTTTTTTGCAGCTAAACGGCGCGGCATGTTCAAAGCCACAGGCATCCTTTGGACAACGAACACGCAGAAAACCATAGTGGTGAATGCCGCAGCGAAGATAAGCTTCCAGCTCCTCACGCACATATTTTGGCAAGGGACAGAGTTCGCGCTCGCGTTCGTCAGGTCCCCTGATAGATAAGCTGAGTCTCTTGAATCACGCAGTACGGTTGGGAGACTCGCATTTCTGCTTCTCTGCTAAGTCTTTTAAATGATCTTGGAATCGAGTGTATGCGTGGCGGCTAGTTCGCAGGACAAGGCCACTTTAAAAGGGTTCAGCAACGATTTCAGGAGTTTTGTGGATAGACTCTAAATCTTTCCTAGCCGAACAACTCGATATTTCGCCTGGACCAATCCAGAAGGAAAAGCCTTCGATTCGATGAGCGATAAGGGAATATCCTGTTTCAGATCTCCGAAGAGCGCCAGCCCTTGCCCTATCAAGACAGGAACGGTGGTGATAACTATATCCTCAATCAATTCTTCCCGAAGAAAAGCTTGAATGATCTGCCCCCCGTCAACGTACACCTTTTTCCAGCCCTCTCGCTGCAACTGATCTAGGGCTTCTTTGGGATCAAGATTAAGAAAGCGAACATTGCCTCTGAATTTTTCTGGCACTGCAGATGGTGTAAGGGTCCTCGAAAGGACAACAACGGGCCGTGTAGATGGCCAAGAGGGAAAACCTGCTACTTTTTCATAGGTCCCACGACCCATGATGATTCCATCAATATTTTGAATGAAGGCATCATAGCCATGATCTTCTGAGGCATCGTCTCCCGCTAGGAGCCAATCAATTTCCCCGTTACTCCGCGCAATATAGCCATCGAGGCTGGTGGCGATGAAAACATGTCCCGTAATCATTAAAACTCCAACTTTGAAGACCAAGCCAGCTTTGCGGAATTTCTTTCCTATACTTTCCTGCCCAATATCTGTTTAAGCATCCAAAGACGTTCAAGCAAGATCTTTATGAGCTATGGCCAAGTAGCAAAGGCCGGGGGGCTACTCCACACCGGGACTCACGCGTCGGATCCAAGGAATTGCACACCTATTTGAAAAAAAGCCTTCCACGATTAGAAATCACTGGGTTTGACTTGCTTCTCTAACCACTTCTGTATTTTGGAAACAGGGTCGTAATCTGACTCAGGTATGTAGATGTCGGGCGGTATACCTTTGACATCTACAGATTCTTCGGGGAGCCGAAAGCTGCGGCCGATCGGGTAGTTGATAGAGTTCCCGCGTGGGGTAGGGAGTTCGTTTACATTGACGTAATCAACGCAACCGAGAGTCGCTTGCCCGAATAGAGTGACTTTGTGGCTTTGTCTTGCATCGAACACGAAACTTTCTCCCGTGCTCGCAGCTCCATTTATAAGAATTCCTACTCTCTGTGGATTCGGCAGAATCTCTGGATAGGTCGTGATACTAAACTGTCGATCCCACGAGACGAATTTTCCAGGTGCAGCCTTTAACTTCCGAATCGCCATTCCAATGTCATTGACTTCTTCTCTGGTGTTTTCCGGCAACTTGAGTATCTTTTCAAGCATTGCAATATTATCGGGAGTCGACAAGGTCTCTGCACCGAAGCTGTAGACAGGCCGCGTGTAAAGGTACTTCATAAGCTCAGCATACGCCCGGGTATCTCCACCTAAGTTGGAACGGACGTCTATGATGAGATTGTCCGTGCTTTTTAGCTCAGTCGCAAATTCATCAAACAATTTTCTAAGTTCAGCCCTGACCTCAATGGGAAATGCCGGGATCCGGACATAGAGAGTTTTTTCAGACAATTTTTTCATAAAAGTGCGATTTTGTGGCACGACAGTCTCAAGATCCAGTGACTTTGATGGTGCCGGAAAGGTCTTTCGGAAATAGCTACTTCCAATTTTCAAGAGAGAATGATCGGCTAGGAAGACAGCTTCTTCCTTCGATGAGGAATGATCACGTTTGTAGTAGATCGCTGAAGAATTTTCTCGAGATATTTTGAATTTTATCTGACCCGCTTGCCATCCCGAAAGGGCCGAACTGGTCACGACCCCGAGATACTCATCAGGATCTGTTTCGTTGGGGAGGACGGCGATCGTGTAGTCGTTGTCACTTTCGATCCATAATCCTTCCCACGGAGTCACGGCCTTACCTTTTGCTGTCAGTTGATCTTTAAAACTCGCTTCATTCAGACCTTTCAGTGTTTGATAGGCAGATGAATCCACTTGGTTTGGACTGCCTGATGCTTCGCTGTAGCCAACGTGCTTATCTTGGAAAAATTCGAGCCATTCGCGTATGATTTCAGCAGGATTATGAGTTTGCTGAATTTCCGAACGCTTTTTCCGTGTGAATCTCTGATACTCGGCGCGGTTCTTAGCTGTGACTTTGTCTCTGAAGCCGGCGTAATTGTTCTCAATTTTTTTGACGACAAAATCAAACTCTTTGAGAGCTTGGACCTTCTCGGAATTTGCAGCGAATGCGGAAGGTGCAAAGTGAACTAAGCTAAGCAATAGCAGAATAAAAACAAAGGAACCTTGAAGCATGTAACCCTCAAAATTTTATTGAGAGATGAGTATCTCAGAAATTGCAGGGCAAACAAAATTATTCAATCCAAGTAGGGCCCTTTTCGGCCCCCTCAGCACCACTCCTCATTCGCGACCCTCATTTTGACTCCAGCCCGCGAAGGCGGAGCAGCAGGCATGCCTGTATGTTTGAGATAACGCGCGATCTGGATAGGATCAAGGACCGCCGCAATGATTTCCAGTTCACTC
>JBGSRE010000883.1:0-1861 GCA_041737755.1 Oligoflexus sp. | reverse complement strand
TCAAACTGAGCGGATGCTCCAATCTGGGCATTGCTGCCGGTCGCCCCCGGGACTGGACTTTTTTTGCCATCGCTATCGTAGAAGCGGTCAATCATGGCGAAGTACATAACGGAATCTCGCCAATCAAATGCAGCGGGATCTCCACACTGCGGCAAGGGCTTGCTGACCGTCAGATCCGTGCCACACTGAAAAACGCTATTCTGGCCGCCGAAGCTGTCCGCTTCATTGCCCAAAGCCGAAGGATCAGCGATCCAATTTCTACCGTCGACTAAAAATTTATAAAGGGTTTTGCCTTCGGGAAGCGTGACTTTCGCCGACCATGTATCACCCATTTTAGACAAGGAAACAGCACCAGAGCCTGGGTTTGCTGCCCAATCTGTGAAACTTCCTGTCATCCACACCGAAGCAGCTGAAGCGTTCTTATAGGTAAATGTCCACTCGCAATTTTTGCTGAAGCCGAGGCCGGATGTTCCCATCCAGATCAAGCCACCCAAAGCCACCATCTTAAAAATTTTTTGCATTTGATTCCCCCCAAGAATGTACGCCATCGCCCGTCATGGACATGAAGGTACATGCTGTTCTATTGGATTTATCCTCGAGCTGCCGCCGCGTGGAAGCTTTGCATCAGCTTCCAGCACTCATGTACAAGGCTATCTCTCGAAAAACTATGTCTCCAAGGCTGGTTTATAGCAGAACGACTATGCTAGGGAAACAGCCATCCCTTTGCTGCGAAGGAGGATAGCTTCCAATCATACGCTGAGGAAGTTCTGAGCTATGTCAAAATAATCGTTCTCATGCAGTCGACTCAGCCCTGCCAAGGATGTAAATAATACATATCAATCAAACACAGGCTCTCCTTAACTTCCAGAGCCGACCACCAAGCAAAGCCCATCCCAGACTCAATGGCATGATCTAGCACACCCGAAGCCACTGCTTCCTATGGAGTTCAATGCCCTCTTCAATTTTTCTAAATGACTGGAAAAGTATTGCAGCACAAGGTTTTGGCGATTCGCAGGGGTAAATTTTTTGCAATTGCCAAAATTTCTCCTGGCCAGTCAGTCAAAGATCCTTTAGTGTCCGAATCAGAACAGCGAAAGGAGTCGTTACGATGAAGAAGACTGTGAAAGGTTTGATGCACAAGGTTGTCGGTTCAAGTCTGGTCACTTTGACCTTGATAGGCTGTGGAGCCGCTCCTCAAAACAACAGCGAAACGAAGGTAACCAACGGCCGTGAAGTTGCCGACTCGACTTACCCCTCGGTTGTGCTTTTGGTTTTCCAATCGCCCGAAGGACAAGCTATTTGCACGGGAACATTCATTAATGACTCGCAAGTGATTTCTGCAGGACATTGCGTGGATGGCCTTTCCACCACTGCTCCTGAGCTCTTTGCTGTTACCAAAAAAATTGAAAATGGCGAAGAAAAATATTATGCGATTGCCAAAGCCGTCAGCTACAAGCGCAATCCAAACTACAATATCCGCCTGGGTGTTAGCCCTTACGATTTGAGCGTGATTAATTTCCCAGCGAATTCTGCTCCCGCCACCAGCGCACTCATTCGGCAGCCACCAAGATCTGGTGACACTTTGACAATCGTTGGCTACGGTAACAATGAAAGCAGCTTCGACGCCAATGGCCAGCAGACTGGCAGCGGCGCTGGCACCAAGCGGGTTGGTACCAACAAGGTCGGTTCGGTCAGTGGTGGTTTTATCAACTTCATCGGTCTTGCCAGCGCTGACGGTGTCACGACAGCAGGATCGCTGGTTTCAAGCGGTTCGGGCGACTCGGGCGGTCCCCTTTTCGTCAATGGCCAGATCGCAGGTATCACCTCAGGCGGTGGATTGCGCAACGGCAGTGATGGCACT
>JBGSRE010000878.1:0-21953 GCA_041737755.1 Oligoflexus sp. | reverse complement strand
AGCTGACGATTCGATGTGCCATGAAACGCAAGGAATCGCGAGGAATTCATTATACCTTGGATGACCCCGAACAGGACCGCAGTCAGGAGCCTATTGATACGTTGATCTGGTAGGGTCATACTCGGAGCTAAGGAGAAAGCTGAAATTCAGGCGGATTGCTGCTTGCATTCGCAGGTCCTTCAGACATAATGAACGATCTTCAAAATTGATAAAGCAGAGGAGTTTTATGCGTACATCTTACATTCTTTCCTCGACGTTTCTCGTTCTGCTTGGAATGGGTGGCTGCAAATGCAAGTCAGATAATGCAGAAACAACCCCATCGACAGGTGCAACTCCATCAACATCTACCCCAACCGAGAGTGCTGCCGCAGTGACTGAACTTAAAATTGAAGATATCAAAGTTGGTGATGGCGCCGTCGCGGAAGCGGGCAAACAGGTGAGTGTGCACTACACGGGAACCCTGACCGATGGCACCAAGTTCGACAGTTCGGTGGATCGCAAAGATCCCTTTACCTTCTCGCTTGGCGCCGGTCAGGTGATCAAGGGCTGGGATGAAGGCGTTAAGGGAATGAAAATTGGCGGCAAGCGTAAACTCACCATCCCACCCTCCATGGGCTACGGTGAAGCCGGTGCGGGCGGCGTCATTCCACCCAATGCGACCTTGATCTTTGATGTTGAATTGCTAGATGTAAAATAGATTGCTGTGGGGGCTGCTTACCTTCGCCCCCAAAGCCTTGCTTGAAAACTATTCTCGCTCTTCGATCGCTTTGACCCATTCTTTGGCGACCGTGAGTATCGATTGTTCATCCACATTCACTAATTCACAGGCCTGACCCAAGCGCATGTTCGACCGATTGGGCAAAGTTCCCAGAGGCGGGCCATGCTTCAAAAAATCCGCAGATTTTTGCAGATAAAAAGTATCTAAGCCTTTAGCGCTAAAGACGACATGAGTTTGTTCGAGACAAGCCAACAGTTCCTCGCGGCTCAATCCGTAATCATTGTGCAAAAGTCGAGTCATCCGAGGCAAAGCCGATGCCGGTAGCAGATTCCAGGCGATGAAATGTAAAATCACTTCATAATAGCAATCAAAGCTTAGCACCAGATCGGTCAACGGGGGAGCAAGATTGAACGTATAGCCAGGAGCTTTGCGAATCAGGATGCCCATCACCTGAACCTTAGCAAAATTACGGCTGATCAAGGGTTCCAGGGTGTCGAGCACTTCTTTATCAACTTTGCCCAGACTCAGATATTCCCGATAGGCTGACGGCGAGAGCTCGCCCGACAGCAGCATACGCACACCCGAATAGATAAAACTATCCAACTCTGCATTGTCGCCGATCAGAATAAACTTGGAATTGGCAGGTGATTTCGCCATGTGATTTAGAATTGTCGCCGTTTTATAAGCGACATGTTGCTTAAGCAGCTTAAGGCGACCCATCTTCAGATTGTAGGCCTGGTTTTTGAAGGTATCACTCGTCCAATCGAGGCCATCTTTGGCAAGCTTGTCGCGAATGACGCGTCGCAGCTGAGGAGGGGAAGCCGACAGAAAATGCAGCGGCCGGGGCCTAGGAGTCTCTTGGCCTTCCAGTGCTGCGCCCCAACGAGCTGCCATGAGAGCGAGTGGGGCGCCATTGACGGCAATCTTGGCATCCGAGTCCTCAAACGCGATCTTAAGCATCCCGACCGCGCTTTCGAATTTGGTTTCAATATAGGTCTTATCGATGTCGCAGATAATCTGAATATCAGCAGCAGTCTCTATGAGGAGACTTTCCGTGTCGATCAAGGAATTGACATTGTAGCTGCGATTGGATTCCGAACGCGATCCACGCCAGAATTTGCTCATGGTTCATCCTCCTGCCCTATTATAGCGGATCAGCCTGAGCTCGTCATGCAGCAAGACTTAAGAAAGGAGAGATTGAATCAGATGCAAGGCAGTACCGGCAGCGATATTGTTTTGCGTGAGCAGTGCGGTTCCTGTTTGCAGCAATATGTTATTCTGAGTAAGTCTAGCGACTTCCTGTGCATAGTCAACATCGGCAATTTTGGATTTTGCGGCTGCAATGTTTTCGGTGACGACATCATTGTAATTCATGGCTCGATCCAAACGAGTCTGCATGGCTCCATAAAGGGCCCGATAGTTGCTGATTTTATCCAAAGCTTCATCATAAACGCTGGAAAAACGGCTGTCTGAGGGTTCCATCAAGTCCCTAGCAGTATCCAAATCGATCCCCTCTTCATCGCTAAGGAATTCACTGGCGGACTTTAAGCCCAATCCAGCGGTCGTCACCACCACATCCCGCAGATTCTCAAAGCGCAGTTCATTCCAGTCGCCACTGTCTTCTGGAGCATCGCCACTTCGATTGGCGTCATCGACACGAAAAATCAGTCGTTCAGGAACTTTCTCATCCTGACCGTTGAGCAGGGGAATGCCATTGAATTCGCTGGTTGCCGAGATTCGATCGATCTCTTTATGCAAGGCCTCATATTCGATGAAGAGGTATTTTCTTTCGACTTCGCTCAATGTCGTGGTCGCAGCTGCAGCATTTATTTCCTTCATGCGAATCAGCATGTTGCTCACTTCGCCAAAGCCGGATTCCGCGGTTTGCAACAGTGATACCGCATCATTGATGTTGCGTTTTGAAGTGGAAAGGCCGCGGAGCTTGTGTTCCAGACGTTCTGTAAGAGCGCGTTCCGCGGGCTTGGGTTCATTCGAAGTAAATATCTGTCCGCTGCTCAACCTTTCAAGGCTGTCGCTATTTTCTCTGCGGGCTTTTTCCAAGGCATTGGTAATCTTAACGCCCGTGCCTTTGTCATTGAGAATAAAGGTCATCCTCAGCTCACCTTTTGATTCGAATCGTGTTCTCCGATTAAAACGTCGTCCCCAGGAAGCGTTTGATACTCGGGATCTACTTTTTCGTCTTTTATGCTGATCTGCTTGCTCAAGGCGGGACTGGGTTGGAGAACGTTATCCTCCTGAGCTAGGTTCCGGTAAAGCACGTCCAACTCCGTACGAGCGTCCTCGGAAGGATTACGGATGATTTCTAGACTTCGGCTGCAGGACTTCACCAGTTCAATGATGCGGCCAAATCGAGCAGAGCGCCGGCCTGTGGTGGATTCCTGCTGTAGACTTTGCTGATAGACTTGGCTGAATCCTGTGAGCAAACTGCCCGAATTGGCAATGCCTTCTTCAATTTTGCCTTTGATACTTTCGAGTGAAAAGAAAGTGCTTTCTATCAAGCGATCACAGTGCGACATTTCAAAATATTGACGATTGAGCAGACGAGATAGGCGATCGGAGTGGATCGTGAGCTGACTGCTTTCCGTGTAAGTTACCGAAGTCATTTGGCCGTGTTCATCCAAAAGACTATTGAGTGCCATACAGTACTTTCGCATCTCAACGGATTGCTTTTCTATTTGTTTCAAATCATACATGTGCAAGCCAACATCGACCACGAGTTGGTTCAGCTCACTCAAAGCCTGCCGGGAAAGGGTGACAGCCTCGCGATAGTTGCGATCCACGTCTAGCATTCGAGTATGGGCAAGTTCCACAGATTTTTTGCTCTTCTCTAAACAAAGCGAGGCGTGATCGGCCTCCAGCTGGATCGTACCTAAAAGATCAGTGATGGATTTTGTAGCGGTTGAGGAACGGGCTGCTAGGTTTCGAACTTCACCCGCAACCACGGCGAATCCTTGCCCTTGCTCGCCAGCACGAGCGGCCTCGATCGAAGCATTGAGTGCCAGTTGATTGGTTTGCTCAGCAATATCGTCAATGACATCGATAATGTTGACGATTTCCTCGGCTCTTTCGGAAAGGCCCCGAACCAATTTGCTGGCAGCCGTTACGTCCTGAGTGGATTCGGCCATGGAACTAGCCAAGATATCCATAGTGCTCAGGGTTTGTTTGGATATTTCATTGAGCCTTCCCACCTGTTCTCGGGCTGTCTCAGCATGCTTACTGTGAACGTTGCCAAAATCGAGGGTCTTGATCAATTGTTCATTGGTGGCGGTATGCTGCTTGCCAATCTTGTCGGAAGTACTCTTAATTTTATCGTGACTCTCTCGGATCTGACGCAACTTACTGCCCATGCCATTCCACTCTAGGCGGGTGGCTGCCGCAAAATGTGAGTTGTCTTCGCACTGAGTGGAAAGGCGTTGCAGCTTATCAGTGATGTCCTTGATCGTTCCCAAGGTCACCAAGACATCGCTTCTCACTCTTTGTAACTGGGATTCCACCCGAACCAATTGATCGAACTGGTTATCGATGAGTGCGTTACGCCGGCTTCCACCCTTTTCTCTTTCGTTATCGATATCTGTCAAATCCTGGCAGACGAGTTTAAGATCAGCGACCATCTGTTCCATATTTTGGAGATACCAGGACATCGATTCGACTTCGGCGCTGGAACTTTTTTCCCGTCGCTTTTTGACCAGTGGTAAACCAGGACCAACCAAGAGGTTCACGGAAGCCATGCCCAGGACGATGAGTGAAATCAAGCTTAGGACAGCGAGGGCATTGCGGTCGAGAAGCACGCTGCCTTCTCGCGAAATTATCAGGCTTTGCAGAGCCGCTGCAACAAATTTGGATTCGTTGCTGTCTTTGGGGAAGGTTTGTTGAAACTCTTCCCAGGTTTCTTGCAGTCTTTGCAGTTCATCATTGCGGTTCTGGGAACCAAAATCGAAGCTAACAAAATTTGCTGCCCAAAGGCAACTCATCAGACTGCCAAGCCAAAGGATCAAAGCCAAGACACTTTTATTTGAACTCATCGCCAACTCCCTAGGAGAAACCGGGATTGCATCAGTAAGGGGATCGGCATTATTTTGGTTCCTTTAAGCTTTGGGCTAGAGCTGAAAAGGCTGTGAGTAAAGCAGCTCTCAGGAATAGTATGGTTTGTGTCGGGTTTTTGCTAAAGGACCAAGCTGAAAGATTTCACAGGGGCAGACTTTTATCTGAAGTTCTATGATGAAGCCACCGATAATTGAACAGCCCAAGGCAAGTCCTAGGAAAGGTCGTCTATGAGCGAGTTGCTCGTCTACTGTAAAGAAGATGAGATCCTTGAAGTGATCGGAGAATTTCTTCTCTTTGAGGAGCTGGCTTGTAGCGTCCGTCGACTGGCCAGCTTGGACGAACTCGCTAGCATCGAAGAAGCTTTGGGTTTGGTCCTGCTCGAAGAGACGAGCAATCGCAAGACTCTGGATATGGCCCAAAAGGTGCGTGAGGGTGATATTCACTGCGCTCTCCCCATTCTGGTCATGCTGCACGATTTGAGTCCTTATCTTAAAACCATCTGCCATGACATGGAGTTCGTTCTGCCTTGCAGTTTTCCCGTCAACAGCGCCGACCTTGTGCCGGGTTTGAAAAAAATCATCTTCTTCTCTCGAAAACGACAGCATGCGCTCAAACTGCGCGAACAGATCGCTCGGCTATTCAAGGCCAGTCAATTCGCTGAAGCCTTGGCAGTGATTGAACACTATGCAGAAGAAGGCAAGGATGCCTTTCGCGGTCATCTGCTCAAGTCAAAGGCACTCTTAGCCATGGGTAAACTAAAATCGGCTGCTGATGCTGCTCTGGCTGCAGTCCATGAAAACAAAAATTCCTTAGAAGCCCGGATGACTTTGGCAACTGTATATCAAGCAGCAGGTTTGATTGAAAAATCCTTTGAAGTTTTGAATAAAAGTATAGTGATGGCTCCCAAATATCCTCGGTTTGTAACCATGCTGGGGCTGATGGCGTTGGATACTGGCAACCTTGAGATGGCTATGCAAAAATTGGAAGCCAGTCTGCATCTGGATGAGTTTCAGGATGAGGCCCGTTCTGGTTTGATTGTTGCCGAGATACTGTCGGGTAAAATTAAAGAAGCCAAAGAGCGAGTGCGTATGGCATCCGATCCAAAAAATGTCGCGCGCTATGCTCAGATCCGGGTGCTCGATCTGGCCAAGGCCAGTCGTTTTAATGAGGCAGAAAAATTATTGGAAACGATGATCAAGATCATTCCGGACCAGAAAGATGCTTACAAAGTGTGGATGAACCTGGGACTGCAGGCCAAAAAAGAGGGCGATCTCACCCGAGCGGAGCAGTCCTTTAAGGCAGCTCAAGCTTTGGCGCCTAAAGAATATAAGAAAGCCCAAGACCAGCTAGAGAGATTGAAGGCATCGTAATCAGGACGTTGTTTTCCCCTTCGTCACAGCCTTAGTGGCCAAGCTCAAGCTCTTTATATAAGACCAAACATCAAAAACCTTGGACCCCTGTCCGGCTTCCATGCCGAAGCAAAGCGTGAAAGGCTGACCCTTGATCACAAAGCCCAGACGACAGTAGAGGCCTTGATTTTTAAGGAGGTAGTTGATGTTGTCTTCGGCGCAAAAGCTGCCATGAAAAACATTAAGGTATTCATAGCCAAGTGGGGCAATGTACTTTTTAATAGAACCGGCAATCTGGTTAATCGTTTCCCCACAAACGTCATTGATCATCTCAGGCATCAAATCCGCTAAAGCAATACCCATAGTTTCCTGGGTAATCATCCCGACTGTGGCTTTCGGCATGTCGATGGCCACAATAAAGCTGCCCTGATGACCTCGGCAATGCAGGATATGCAAGGATTCACCCTGATAATCCTCACTCTTTTGTTCAGAAGCGGAAGTCTTATGCGGCCTTTCGCCGTTAATGGTGAGCACATCGCCGAGAGCTTTGATGACATTATTGAGAACCCGTACATCGAGAGAGCGATTGCCTAATGTGGCTCGGCTGAAGTTAGGTTCACCCTTCTGCTTTCGATAGGAACCATAAGCAAAGGTGATGAGGAAATCATCCTCAGCATGTTTAAATTTTAAATAATAGTAGTGGCCATTCGTCTTGGTTTGAAAGAGATGATCCTTGTCACCATTGATCACGATCTGCATACTGGTCGAGAGTTCGTAACCGTCCTGAGCGAGCTTATTTCGAAAAGCTCCGAGAATTTGATTCGATAGTTCGTTTAGCACGTCCAGGCGCATAACCGATGTTACGTCACTCGGATTGCAAAAGAGCATTTTCTGGCAGAATAAGCTGACCAAGTTATTGTTGGTCGCAATACTCAAAGTGCCCATGACTCCATCGCCGATAAAAGCGATGATGGAGCTCATCTGCTGCTTGGAGTCCTTGGCCTTGATTTCGCTCAAGCCCATGGCTTCCAGCTTAACTTGAGTATTTTCATGAATGATACCTGTGACGGACAGCAAAACCTCTTTAATGATTCGAATGTCGATCTTTTTTTCAGCGATGATCAGAGTTTCTTTGAGGTAATCATAGACAAAATCTTTATTGAAGTCTTTAAAAACAGGCGTAAGTTGGGTAGCGGCTAGGCGCTTGACCAGTCTTTCATAGTTACTTTTTGAAAGCAAAAGCGGCGGCTTTCGTTTGATATCGTGGTAAAGATTGAGTATGTAATTGACTTCGACTTCTTCAATTTCATGTTCGATGATCACCGCTCCATACCGTCGCCCTTGGTCGATACATTTGGCAAATTCGATCGCATTTTTGGCCACATCCATTTCGACTTTCACTTCGTGGATGCCGGAAAATTTTCGGATCGCTTCGTCGACGATCTTTAAAAGAGTTGTGGACGGTCTGAGCAAAAGCAAAGCATGCATGCCAGCTCCCAAGTAGGCAATGTCTAAGTTCCAGACTATCACGGTTCCGCGAAGCCGACTCTAAGGCAAGATACGGCTTGAAAATTTTGGAATCAACGTAGCGCCCAAACTCACATTGCTATCACTCATGTTGATGCCGACCCGAGTCCCATCCGGCATAATCCAGATCACGGGGACTTCCTGGGAAGCTTGGAAAAAATGGTCCTTCATACTTTTTAAGTCCGTTGGGATCTTGCTTGGATAGTAACTCTGCAATCGGGCTGGTTCTCCGGAAAGGCCGATGCGGATTTTTTGGGGATCCAGGGCCCAGGAGCGCCTCAAAGGATCCAATCGAGGCAGGTGATCAGACAGGATAAGGGCGCCGCCTGCTGCCGCGACAATCCAGGCTTCCGCTTCAATGGTCTCTTGGCTTAAGGCTCGCAAGAGAACGGGATCAGCATCGCAAAGCGTGACTTTGCAAAAGGGCAGACGACCCGCCAGACTCCTCGCTTGATTGGCGATAAAAGAAGGGCCTGGCTTCGGCAATCCAAAGACAAAGGGTTTAAAGGCGATGTCGCCGCCGACCCGCCAGACATCGGCATACTCCATGGTGGCCAAAGGGGGAGCACCCACAGCGATGATCGTCATCTCGTCACCCGCTGCTTCTCGAATGAGCTTCATAGCCATATGATAGGCTTCCATACCTGTCATAGCCTTGTGTCGCTGAGCTTCCATAGCACCACCGAACAGGAAATCTAATTTCAAGGCTTTGACACCCGTCTCTTTCAGAAGGCGAAGAGTGGCTTGCAGATGCTCCGCAGCAGTTGGGTGCGTGACATCGAGTATCCGCATCGATACGCGCATCGGATTGAGGTAAACAGCACCTCGAACAAACCAATCGGGATGTTGAGCCACAACTTCGCTGTCCGGATGAGCCAGCAAGGGTGCCAGCCAGATTCCCATTTGATTGCCATGACTTTGCACCTGCTTGACCAAACCATTGATGCCTAAGGGAAACTTTTCGTTAGGGTACCAGTCGCCCCATTTCTTTTGCCAGCCATCATCCAGAGTAATGAGGATGGGATACTTGGGATCAGGAAGTCTTGGTCGCCAGATTTCGCTGATCATTCGGCTGTTGTCAATAATCTCCTGCTCTTTAACATCATCCCAGAGGTCATACCAGGAGTTCCAGCCCGTGATGGGGAGGATTTTGAATTGCGAGCGACGAGATTTCAAACTAGCGGCATAGCCATCCAGTTGGTTCTGTAGCGTGGGCTGCAAACTGATGAACCAACGCTCACCCTGCATCACTTCACCCGCTTTCAGAGCTTTCGCTTCCTGTCCTCCGCTGGTTAATCGTACCGATAGGGAAGTCGAACCCTTAGGGCGAAACAATTGAACGTAGGATTTGAAGGTATGGGCAGTGGAAGCACCGGCGACAAAGCTGAGCTGATCGCTGCCAGCAAATGTATACCACCAGGAAAGCTCCATCCCCTTTCGGTAGACTTCATCTTCGCCCTCCAAGAGGAGGGCCTCTTTGAATTCAGCGAGTTTGGGTTCTTCCTTGATTGTGATCACTCCCGTTTGTGACCAAGATTGAAACCCATTGGATAGCCAACCGACCGCTCCAGGTAGTATCATCTTACCTTGAAGACTGTGAGCTCCTAGGACCAGATCACGGCTGGCTTGAAACAGCGTATCGACTTGAGAGCCGTTGATAGTCAGAGTTAATGTTCCCTGATTATTAAAGAGGCAGCGCAGCTGATTTTGGTTCTGGCTGCAATCCGTTGGTTTCTGGAGGAACTGCCATTGTCCATCGATGAGCAGAGCAGGGCTAAGTTCTAAGGATGAGGTAGGAGCTGAATTCGTGATACGAATGGATCCTTCTTCCAGCACCAAGGCCATGGCCTGGTGGGATGAAAGTAAGCTCGTGAAAATCCCCAGCATTCGAACAGAATTCAAGCGAAGTCGTTGCATGGGTTAAGACCACCTCTGTTTGGAAGATAGGCAAATCAAGCATTGCTATCCAGCATACATCGAAAAAGTTTCGGTTAAAATATGTGATGAAATGTCAAAAGTTATTCAAAGAATTTGGGTTGAGCTTTTTTGTCTATCGAGAAATCTATTGGCTAAACTTGAAAAAGAACCTAGCATGTGGCTAAGGTTTTTTCTGGATTCACACAAGGAGCTTTCGATGAAGCATCTTGTTTTTAGCGTGGCGGCTGGCCTTACAAGTTTTTGGGCTTGGCAAAGTCAGGCAATTCCCCAAAATACTCGGCTCTTTTGCGAGTTGTATAAGGAATCGCCTCTCTGTGTTCGGCAGCTGACGGCTTGCATAACTTGTCATACTGAAGCCCCAAACTTGAATACCTATGGTCGAGATCTCCAAGCTGGCTTGAATCAATTCCCAGACTATGATCGTAAACCCGAGGCTTTTCAAAAATATCTCGGTACGGTTGCTGGTTCAATTGAGAGCGTGGATAGCGATGGGGATGGATCAACCAATGGAATGGAAGTCGATGCTGGTACTTTGCCAGGCGATCCCAATCAAAAGCCAGGCGCAGATGTTACGCTGGTTTTTGACCCGGAATTAGCCTTGAAACGTATCAGTCTTCTTTTCTGTGGCATCAGTCCAAGCGCCGAGGATCTGCAAAAGCAACGTGATTTGATCGATCCGATTTTGAAGAAGCAGCACCGCCATGATTATATGAATCGTTGTTTACGCAGCGATTATTGGAAGAAAGACGCTCTGCAGCGTCTGGCGGATGATAAGATTAGGCCTAATTCGGCTCTCGGTCGGGAAGGGGATCCCTTCATTATCGGTGACTACGAATATGACTATCGGCTCTTTGCCTATGCTCTGAGCGAAGGTCGCGATGCGCGGGATCTGATGCAAGCTCAGTATCACATCAATGATCAGTGGCAAAAGGTGGAGGGTCCCATTCCTAGCACGCCCGTGCCTGGCAAATCAGTGATTGGTAATGGTCAGCCCTTGCAGACGGACCGACGTTATGGAATGCTCACCACTCAGTGGTTCATTGCTTTGAACACAATGTTTGCCGACATTCCTCGCAACACTGCTGCTCAGTCCTACCGATCCTATTTGGGTCTGGACATTGCCAAGAGTGAAGGCTTGTTTCCGGTCAGCAATGAACCGGCAGATTATGATAAAAAGGGTGTAGGGCAGGCTGCTTGCGCCTTCTGTCATAGTACTCTGGATCCTCTGGCCTATGCCTTTACTCCCTATGCGGGTCTCTCCAGTCGGGGTTATCAGGTCGGAACCTATATGCCTGATAACACGAAATATGAATCGCTTGGTTCTCTGTTTGGTGAACCAGTGGCGAATTTGGGTGATTGGGTTCGCGTCGCGACAGAATCCGAGGCTTTCAAGCAAAATCTAGCCATGATGTTCTTTCGGATGGCAGTCGGTCGAGCGCCTGCCACCAGCCAACAACGAGCCGACTTTGCGATGCTTTGGCAACGACTCGAAGGAGACGGTTATTCAGCGGATCAATTGCTGCATCGACTGGTTGAAACCTTGAGCTTTGCTGGGAGGGTGATTGATGCTGAGTAGCAAAATCAAATGGATCGTCCTGGGTTTCTTGCTTTGTGCACCGATAGGCAACGCCGAGGTTCTTTGGAAACGATCATCGATGCTCAAGAATGATCTCGCCAAAGCACTGTCATTACCGCCCGACAAAATGTGTTTTGAGGTCGGTACCTATTCTTGTATCGATCTCGTTCATAACTTTGCTTTGGGTGGTCGCGACCCTTTCGCTCGCGCTCAGTACCAATCCATGGATAAACCCTCTCAGTTGACTCCACCCAGCTTCGAAAGAACGGTTTTACTGAGTTGTATCGAACGCATCAAGCAGGATGCAGCTTCGAGTCCTGCCGAAGTCTTTCGCTTTTATCCTTTAAACAAGCCGCTCAATGCTGTTAGCGACGTCGAAATCGGTTTGCAGATTCAAGAGCTTTATCAGCGGTTTTACCAGCGTCCCGCGACCGAAGCAGAATTGAAGACAGCTCTGACTCTTGCGGATCGTCAACGGTTTGGCGCAACCGGTACGGACTTTTTCAGCCAGGCTCTTTGCTTGGCCGTGGGTTCTCAATGGGCTTATCTGTTCTTTTGAGGAGAGATCGCATGCAAGGGAATCGACGCCGATTTATCCAGTCCGCTGCTGCCGGTGCAGCCGCTTTATCCTGTCCCGAACTTATGGCAAAAGCCAGTTCCCGATTCGGGTCAACGCCTCGTTCCGCTGATCAAGGTAAACTTTTGATTGTGATGGCTGCAGCCGGTGGGGCGAGTATTGTCGACTCGTTTTTACCCGTGATAGGCAATACTGCGAACACTTCCATTCGCAGCTATCAAGAGGGGCAGATCGAAAGTATCGAAGGTTCAGCTTTTCGGGCGGTTAAGAAAGTCGAATATCAGTTGGGTGTGCCGGTCGGTGATAACTATGCAATGATTGATTTTATCCGTCGTCATGGATCGGATATGGCGGTGGTGCCCTATTCTGGCAGCAGCGTCAATCATCTGATCGCCGCGCAAAGAGCCCTCAATGGCAATGGGATCAATCGCGGCCGCACACTGATGGAAGCCGTTGCCACTGTGCATGGCACCAAAAATCTCTTGCCCAACATCAACATGTCCTTCGGTGGCTACGCGATCGACGGCACGGACTCAACTCTGCCAGGCTTTGCCAAGGCTGAACTTATCGCCGATGCTCTGCTGTTTCCTTTGCAGCTGCATCGGGAGCAGGTCATTCAGGGCCGGGCTTCCCACGAACTGCTCGAAGCTGCCCGTGCCGTTCGCAGTCAACTTGAAGACCTGCAGCCACGAGCGGCCAAACTTAAGACCATTGCGCCAATTAAGGATTTCCTTGGCTTTCGCCTGAAGGTTCCTCAGATTGAAGAAGCACAGCTTTTGGAAGCCTTAAGTCTCTTGGATCTGGCCCGCTTTGGGGAAGGTGTCGAGCTGCGTTCCGATAAAAATACCTTGCTGACTCGGGTTCGGGAAGCCTTCCCACGCTTTGCCAGTGATCCGCTGGAAGCCCAAGGAGCCATGGCCTTTCTCTTGCTTCGCTATGGGGTCAGCTGCAGCGTGACAATCGGTCTGGACAATCTGGTGCGGTTTGAGGAATCGGCCAACGGCCGTATTATGAGCCAACTTCCCTTGGGTTTTGACTGGTCACACAACGCCCATCAGGGTGCACAGAATTCCATGTGGCGTCGGGCACTTTCTGTGCTGGATCGATTGATGCAGCTCTTGAAAACGGAAGATCATCTCGGTCAGCCAGAATCGGGTAAAATGTGGGATAGAAGCCTTGTTTACATTGCGACTGAATTTGGTCGTGATCGAGAAAAATCTGGTGGCAGTGGCCATGATTTGAATAATGGTGTGGTGATGCTTTCGCCAATGTTAAAAGGCAATCGTGTCTATGGCGGTGTCGACCAGCGAACGGGCCAAACCTTCGGTTGCGATCTGGCTACAGGAGAACCCAGTCCGAATCGGCAACTGAGCGAAGGTGAGGTCCATCATGTTATGCTTCAAGCTCTTGGAATTCCAACGCCAGGGGTAGCTGCAGCGAGTGGAATTGTCCGTCGAGTCTAATCCATTTCCTAAATGTAAGAAACGCTGGGAAACATTCAACCGATCCCCCCTTTGCTCCAGACTCGGAGTTGAAGGGGTTTTTTCTTGGCTGTTCAATTTTCCAGGGTTCCTTACACCGTTACCTATATGAAGGATGGCGTTAAGCACACTATTCGTCGTCAGCCACCGCCCAAACTTCACGACATCATGCCAGAAGATGAAGTTAAACTCACAAGAAGTAAAAATGCTGACTTTAAAGAGGGGGAAACTCTCACCGTAAAAGGTATTAATCCCCGTCAACCCAATGTCTTGCAGTTGGTTAACGAGGATGGACTGGCGACCTTTGTCGATTACTACGATGCGAAGTTGGAGACTATTCGCAGTGCGCGCAATGGAGTGGAAGTTCTCGACATGCCCATCAACAATCGCTATCTATTGTGGCCCTGACTGTTAGATGGGAGAGCAAAGATCTTCGTCTGGTCCAGGTGTCCCTGTTCGGTCAAAATTATTTAAAAATAGATCTTGTACATCCCAGCCCATCAGCTTGCCATCAGCATCGTAAGCCAGCGCTCTCAGGAACTGCTGACCATTCATATTGGGTCCCTGATCAAAGAGATTGATCTCGATAGTCTTGCGATCCAAGTTGCGCAGCTTGAGAGTTTGTAAGGTCGACCAAACAGTTTTGCCCGTTCCGCAGCGCTCCAGGAGCTGAACTTCCAGTTTAGCTGTGCCGCGGATAAAACCTAGATTGACGAGGATGGGGGTGCCGGCAGGAAATAATTTCTGATTCACTGGAAGTTCAATACTAATTTCGCCGCTGAGGTTATCGGGGCTTTTGAGAAAGCTCCAGAAAATAGAAGGATCAAAGTCAGGGATGTCGCCCATGCGGAAAGCTCGGCCATTTGGAGTTCGAAACTGAACACCTTCGTTGGGTGTCCGGCATTTGTCTAGATCGATGGAAGCATCGTCCCTATTCATCAGCTGACAGATACCCTGCAAAGCCTCACCGAATTGTTTCAATTGTTTTCGGTTATACCAACTCGGATCTGTTTGTGTCCGTCGGCCATCGACATAGCGACCGGAGTTACCCACCAACATGACGACGATCGCATCAGTAACAAGCTGTTGCTGGCCATTGCCATCGGTCAGACGAACAGGACTTCGATGCTGGAGTATTTTTACTGGATTGACCAAAAACTTTTCGTCGGGTGGAATCACATAATGAGCCCCCAGAGTCACGACTTCGCCGGCCGAGCTCTGGATCTGGGATCCCAGACAGCTCGACAGTGTGAAGGGGCAATGGATGACGATAATTTTCTTTGGTTGATTTTCAGTTTTTGAACTTTCACCATAGGTTAGCTGGAGATAGTCGACGGAAAATATTTCACTCGTTCGGGTATCGAGCTGCAAATTGGCCTGCACGGGCGGAGAAAAGCTGGCCTTCGAGAGGGGAGGATTGCGAGGCAGGAGTTCAACTCGCTCGCGTGATTGCGCATCCTGCCATAGAAATCCCTTATTGAGAGCTTCAATCGTTTCCATGGCAAAGAGAATTTGGACATTCTTACGTGATTCCTTATCACTATAATGCATCCGGGCCAATTGCCAGACCCAGTCATAGGTTGAGTCAGCAGTGGTTAGGGATGGGGAGAGGTCCAGATTCTGGCTGTCGAGATTAGCTCGAATCCAGATGCCATAGGCCTCGAGTTGACGGCGAAGAGTGTTATCTTCGGGCGTATCTGTGAGTTTGAGCACTGCGCGGGGCAAACCCACTGCGGTTTCACCAATCAGCATTCCTCGGGTCATCCCATCGCTATCATAGAGGCCTTGACTGGGAATCGCCGACAGTCTCGACTCTTTAAAAGTGATGGCCATGAGAATCTCGCGCGGCACCCTGTATTTTGCAGAAACATCCGCAAAAATTTGGGCGACTTCTCCTAGAGGGACGCCGGGTCGAGCTTTGTTCTTTTTTTCCTGACCACAGGAGAGTAGGGAGAAAATCAAGCCAAAGGAAAACAGGACAGGCCGGAGTTGAAAGCGAATCATGGACGGACCTCCTCGCGGCAGGGTTTACCATCATTATATCCGAGTCCTTGCTGGAGCAGTGAGTGAGACCCCGGGATTGTGATAATAGCGAGGCTGGGGCCATAATATGGAGAGAGACTAAAGAATCATCACTAGATCTGAAAAAACCTATGCTTAGAGCTTTTTCTTCGAAGTTTTGGCCTTATTTTATTTGGCATGAAGATGCTTTTTTTTAGGCTTGCTAGCCTAGCATTAGGCTCCTATCGAAGTTTCGCCTCGTTGAATCATGAAGACTTAACATTCTGAAATTATCTATGAATAAAATGAACTGCGAGCTCCAATCTCAGAGCTTTTCAGGCTTGACCGATAGTCTCGTTGGAGGCCTTGATTTTTCATGACTTGGCTGCTCATCATCCTATTCTCCTATACGCTTTCCGCAGCAGCGGCGCCTGTCGATATTGCTACGTTACAAGAAAAGACCAAAGTTTCGAAGCAATTCGAGATCTTGCAGGAACCTATTGCTGACATGCAAGTCCTATCCATAAGGCAAGAAGCTGCTTGGCTGCCCCTGGAATCTGGAGCAAAAAGTTTCACCTTGGGAATTACTGACCGAGCTTTCTGGGCGCGTGCCGTTCTGAAAAATTCCAGTACTGAAGCTAAATCATTCTATTTGGTGAGTGAGGATCCTCGCACCGATCAAGTCGATTTTTACGTATTTGATCAGGATCGTTTGCTGATAGAAAAGCATACAGGTGATCACAAGCCCTTTGCGTCCCGAGGCTTCTTTTATCGAGGATTTGCTTTCCCTTTGAATTTGGAAGCAGGAGCAAGTCTGGAAGTTTATCTGCGATTTCAGTCAACCGCTCCGGTAGAGATCGATATGCATGCTTATCCGCCTGGGCGGCTTGAAAGTGAAGCCGCGACTGCTGGCCATGCCGGAACGCTCTATTTTGGGGCGATGGCTTCCATCATTTTGTTTAACTTTTTGCTCTTTGTCAGCAGTCGGGAACGAATCTATCTCCTTTACTGCCTCTTCCAGTTAGTCACAGCGGGAGCCATTTCTATTGCCTTTGGATCAGCTTACGGATTGCTTTGGCCAGAATCGCCCAAGCTCAATGCAGTTATGTCCATTCTCTTGCCTTGCCTTGCTCCAGCTTTAGCACTGGTTTTTACCGCTTCGTATTTGGGCTTGAAAGACAAGCAAAAGTCGCTCTGGTGGTTGCTGCAGATCATGGCTGCCCTGCAAGGTCTAGCAGGAGTGATTGGCGCTTTTAACAGCAGCCACCTCATCTTTATGCAAACTCTCTACTCAGGCTTGATACTGGGTCCAAGCTTGGTTTTGGCGATTTCCGTGACCAAGGCCTTGAACCGAGATCGGTCGGCGATACTTTTTCTCATAGCTTGGGTTCCACTTCTTATGGGTGCTCTGGCTTTTGCCCTGGTTCGATTGGGCTTTGGTTTCAGTTTCATTCCTCAAGGTGCGGAACTAGCGTTTGGATCCATCTGGGAAGCAGTTTTTCTGTCGGTGTGTTTGGGTGATAAGTTCAATCAGCTCAAGAAGCAGGAATTCATCTACTTGCAGCGCATTCGCGACGAAGAGTTGCACACGCGCGAAGCGGAACTTCTGGCCGAATCAAGGCGTCGCGAGAAGCTTATTCATGAACGCGAAGCAGCTGCTAACCGCAACCTTGTTCGGGTGATCTGCCACGATCTGGCCAATCCTTTGAATATCATCTTGAACTATTCCTATATCTTCGAACAACCGAATATGAAGTGGGAAGATGCCCGCCGCTTGCTTAAAAAAATGCATCATGCTGCTTTGCATCAACAGGAAATTATTGAGCATGTAAGGGATTTTGAGGCAATCAATTCAGGTAAGTCACAGCTCCATCTGACCGCCGTGTCACTTAAAGAAGCTGTGGCTCAGTTGCGGGATCTGATGCAGAAGGGCCTGGAAGAGAAGCAGATTCGTTTCAATTGCCAAGGCCTCGATAAGGATCTGCTGGTCATGGCGGAACAGAGGAGTCTCGTTTACAACGTGCTGGCGAATCTCCTTAGCAACGCAATTAAATTCAGTCCTGATGGTTCTGAGATTCGCCTTGATGTTCTTGTTCTTAATGACTCTATCGAGTTGACTCTGAGCGATCAGGGCATAGGCATGGACCAAGAGCTCCTGGACAAGATTTTCGATATTTCAAGTCCGACAACCCGCCCAGGCCTCAAGGGCGAAAAGGGGACGGGATTCGGTTTACCCATTGTGAAGAGCTATGTGGAAAGGTACGAAGGTGAGCTGAAGGTGGAAAGCACTTCCATTGAAGAAAACGCTGAACAGCATGGCACTCGATTTATTTTGACTTTGAAGCGGGGCATTGCGACAGTCGCTGCGGCTTAAGAAACGAGCTAAATATGCAGGATAGGTCCCTGTAAATTAAGAAAGTATTTATGCTTTTCTTAAGATTTTCCAAGAACCAGCCGATAACCATATGTCGCCCTATGAAAGTCCCGGCATCATCCTTTGAGGTTGCCATGCGCCCTATTCCTTGGATAGCCCTGTTGCTCCTGTGCGCCTGCAATCCTATTTTCAAGGATATGCGGAACACACGTTCATCAGAGAGCTCTGGAGGCTATGACTCGGGCAATCAAACGGTTGGCAGTCAAACATCCAATCTGCCGGCAGTTGCTGTGGCAAAACTCTCCGAGTACTGTGGAGAAAATCCTGGCCCCGGTCAGCAGGCTTTCCTGCAGATGGCGGCTCACTACCAGATGGCCAATTGTGAAGCGGCCGTGGCATTTTTTGTGAAAGCCACGGAACTGGATCTGGCACAAGCCGGTCTTACCGATATTGCTCCTTTGGAATATCTTCCTCAGTTGCAAAGGCTTAGCTTGAATGATAACCGCATCGTTAATCTAGGTCCTCTTAAGGGAAACATTGAGTTAAAGTATCTGGAATTGGCCCGCAATGGCCTTATTGATCTCAGTCCGCTGAAGAATCTTCCGGCTCTCATAGAACTCGGACTAGCCGAAAATGCAATAGTTGATATCAGTGCCTTGGCAGAATTGAAGAATCTGAAAGTCTTGCAGATCTCTCGCAATGCTGTCGTCGATATTGCAGCCTTAAAGAACCTTGTTGAGATCGGCATTCTCAGTATTCATACCAACGCCATCGCTGATGCGACACCTTTGTCAAATCTTTTGAAACTCACATTCCTGGATATTCAAAATAACCCAGGTATCAAAGATCTCAGCTTCCTGGCAAAGATGAGTAAACTGCAGTCGATTGATCTTCAGGGAACGGGTGTCACCGATATCAGCTTCATCAGTGGCCTTAAAGAGATCAAGAGCATCAAGTTAAACTCGACAATGGTCAGCAACTTAGCGCCGCTTGCAGGGCTGCCTCAGATATTGAGTATCGATATTGATGCTGGGGCCTCGGTCGTGGGAGGTGCTCCTCGTGCAATCAGCGATCCCAGGGTTTTTAGCACGATGAAGACTTTGGAAAAGTTGGTACTGATTCGTCAAGGGATCACGGATTTGAGCTTTTTGAATGGTATGACCAATTTGAAGGCGCTCAATTTAAATTTCAATACACCGGTAGATTTAACCCCTGTAACAGCATTGACCAAGCTCCTGCAGTTTTCCTGTATCAACTGCCAGCTATCAAGCACCGTCTTCTTGAATAATCTTAGGAATCTCGAAATTCTTCAATTGGCCAGCAATGCGATCATAGACTTTAGTGGACTGACGGGTTTGACTAAGCTTCGCTCTTTGGATCTTGGCTCGACAGGGCTCACCGATATAAACCCACTGGCGGCGATGGTGCAGTTGGAAGAATTGATTCTTTCAGTCAATAGCGTGGCGGATCTCAGTGTTTTGAGAAATATGACCAAAATGCGTGAGTTGGATCTGTCTTCCAATCTCATTGCCGATATCGCTGCCTTGTCCGCAATGCCGGAACTACAGGTGCTGGAAATAGGGCGAAATCAAATCAGATCCACTGCAGCTCTGGCCAGCAGTGCGAAACTACAGAGGCTGTTGATCGCTGCCAATCCTGGCCTGGATGTGACATCCATTGCGAGTTTGAAGCAGCTCCGTTATCTCGAGATGACTGATTTAGCTTTGGCAGATTGTTCCATGGTATCGGGCTTGATCAATCTCACTGAACTCGTCCTTGCTCGCAATGCACTATCAAATATTACCTGTGTCAAGGACCTAAAGAACCTGCAAGTTCTTAATTTTCAGGCAAATCGAGTGACCGATTCGACTCCCTTGAAAAACCTCAATCTCTTGACCAATCTCACAGCGGCAGCGAATCTGATGGGTGATATCTCGTCTTTGAAAGAACTGACTCAATTGGAAGTGCTCAATTTGAGCAACAATCAGATTAGCGATATTTCCGCACTTTCCGCCTTGCAAAGACTAAGGACTCTGCGCTTGCTCACCAATCCTTTGGGCAGTACAGTCGCCAAGAATGAAACGAACTGTCCGATCGGACTTACTGTAAACACAGTCGTTCGCAACTTTTGCATGCAGGTGCCCTGATGGCTGGAATTCACGACTTGAAATTCTGGATTCAAAAGGCTACCGTTTTTGTTCTGCTTGGATTGGGAGTCTTGCTAGCTCAATGCAAGCCGAACCAAAATTTAAGTAAACCCAAAGATCCCATGGCTGCCGACGCTGAAAAGTCTGCGGAAACAAATGCTGATGAAAAAGTCGATATTCCATCCAATATTACTGGATCCTATTTGACCTGTGCGGTGCGTAAAGAGGCGAAGATCAATGATTTGGATGCGCAGTACGGTTGTCTCTTGAGTGATAAGGAAACGCAAAAGAAGCTGTTACTGGAAGCTTCTGCCAAGCGCTTGACATGGTCCAGCTCTGTCAGTGATGGCGTGAAAGTTACCCTGCAGGAGCCGACCGCCATCTATCATGTTCTCTATAACCTCAGTGGTCCAAGCGTCGAAGCAATCGCTCAATTGGCCAAGACTTTGCAAGTCGTCGCCAACTGGCAACTTGATTCAGGTCGATCCGTTCCGGTGAAGCAAGACTTTATTGGTAATGTCCTGAAGCCAGCCGTGGAATTGGAAGACTTCGAAGCGCCGATCGTGCGGGAACAGTTGATTCAAACCGATCGTCCAGGATCACTTTGAGCGAGCGATCGAAGCCAGACGATGCAAACGCCCTATAAAAAAGCTGTTGCCCTGGATCGACTCGATTTTTTGCAAACGCTGCCGTTCGGCAAGATCGATAGGATCGTCACGATCCCAGGCTATGAATAGCCCCTCATTCTGTCGATTGACGATTTCAAATCCTGGGTACCGGGCGTCCATATAGAAATAGATGCGAGCCAGATCACCTCGAATTTCCTGCCGGGGTTCGGCCAGTTTTCTAGTCACTTCAAAATCGCAAGCCCCGAATTCTCGGTTTTCTCCCTTAACTTCCCCGTAAGCGTAATTAGATCGGGCGCCGTTCAATTCGCCAAGGGTAGGCAAGAGATTATAAAGGTCGCCCTCCATTCGGCTGAAGACCTCGGAAGTCGAGCGGGCGCAATTGCGACCTTTCTCCATGTGCCCATTGCGCATGCAAGAGGGGTGTCCCTCAGTCCATTCCGCAAAGCGGCGGCCAAAGATACTGGCGGGTACCACATGTTCCCATTCGATGCGCTGGCTACGGACCCCTTGGCCTTTATAGCCACAGGAGCTCACATCAATTCTGTTTTTAGCGGTTAAATCATAGCGGCAGCCACAATAGAATTCCTGACCTTGCGCATAGATTTTTCGTAAAATGGATTTGGCTTCGTTGAAATCTCGAGGATGATCAGGACTGAAGCTGGCCTGAGGAACCTGGGCTGGCGTTGTTTGCACCGGCTCTCGTGTGGAAAGAAGAGGCTGGGGGCGTTCTTGCGGCGACCGAAGATAGACAAAGAGGCCAATGGCAACTATTCCAAACACCAGGACCCGAAACAACAATTTCAACATGAGATTTCCTTCTCGCACCGTAGGCCGAAGTTCAAGCCTTTTTCTTTTAAGGGAGAAAACTCAAGGAAGCCAGCGCTGGTTTTTGTGTCATAATGACATTTAAAGTCCGTGAAAAGTGATATCCATCCCCGTTGCGAGGTCTGTCATGCGTTTCATTGGTTTTGGAATCGGCCTTTCCCTGTTATTTTTGGCCTGTCAAACACCAGCAAAGATAAGCAAGACTCAGGCGACGCCTGATCGGAATTCAGGACCTATGGTCGACGAGCGGGTGCGTCATGAGCAGGATCTTTGGTTAAAAGGCCTCGTGCTGGATCCAGACCAAACGGGAATCGATACCCTGGTGATCATCGGCGACAGCTATTCGGATACGGGCAACCTCTTCCAACGCAGTCGCGTCCTGGGTCCACCGCAGATCTTCTGGCGTTCGCGATGGAGCGATGGGCCGATTTGGGTGGATTATGTGCAGGGGGCTTTAGGCTGGACTATTCGCAACTATACCTTTGTCGATGCTGCATTTGCTCCAGATGCCAATCGGATTCCAATGACTTCACTTAAGGCCCAGGTGGAACGGTTTGCCAAGGAACTTAAAAATATGAAACGGGAAAAAATCGTCGTCAGTCTGTGGCTGGGTCCGGATTACTATGTTTCTCAAACAGGCAAAGACCGAGTGAAAAGCGCGATGAGCGATATCAGTGCAGCCGTCACTGCTTTGGATCAATTGGGTTTGCATCGAATCGCAGTGGGCAACATGCCGGACCTTGCAC
>JBGSRE010000863.1:0-9787 GCA_041737755.1 Oligoflexus sp. | reverse complement strand
CCTTGTTGCTGTTGTCGGAAAGCAGGCCGTCGGCCGAGAACTGAGGGTTATTAATCCCACAATTCCCTTCAGGGTTATCGGTTTTGATCGTCATGGACGTGAGTGCCGCATCATTCACCGTGACAGTGGCTTGAAGTGTCGTGCTGCCGTATTTCGCATAGGCCAAGGCATTGCCTTTCTGGACTGCGGTAAAGAGACCTCGCACAGGCGGTTCTTCCAATCCTCCTGCCTTTATAATGAGATCATTGCTACTCGTCCATCGAGCAAACGCAGTAATATCCTGCTCCTGATTGGAAGGCAGCACGCCATAGAGCTTGAATGATTGGTTCATGCCAAGGGGAAAACTCGCTGAGGCTGGATCCATACGAAAGGCTTTAAATGCCACACTCGACACCGAAAATGTTTCTTCACCCATGATATCGCCGAATTGAGCGCGGACTGTAAGCGAGCCAGGATAGAGAGCATCGAGCATGCCTTGGCTGTTGACGGTTCCGACGCTTGGGTCGTTGACACTCCATTGAACAGAACTGCTGATATCGAAGCTATTGCCGTTGCTAAAGGTGGCGATGGCCTTGACCGGTGCAAAGGTACCGAGCAAAAAGATATTACTGTCAGCACTGACGGCAATACTGCGAATGCCTGGCATTTGAATCTGTGTGCGGCTGACAATGCTCAGTCCTTGGTACTGAGCCTTCAGGCCTACTGCGCCCACTGCGAGCCCTGTGAAGAGGCCAGTTGAACTACTGTCGCTGCTGCCGAGTAGATAGCTGTTGCTATTGGATTGCCAAACGATGCCTTCTGTCACATCAGCCTGAGTAAGATTGTCATAATTTGCTGAGAGACGAAAGCGGGTAGGGATACCAAGAGAAATAGCTTTGGGGACGATTTCGATGGAAGTGATCTGCTTCAGTTTGACTTCTACATTGAAATCGATCGATAGCTGCTCGTATTTAGCAGTAACCTTGGTTTTGCCGGGCTTGATTGCTTTAATATCAAAGCGGGCCGAATCCGCATCGTCTATGATTTCAATGATTGTATCGTCTTCAATATCAAAACTCGCATCAGCGCGGATCGTCCGTTCTTCGCCATTGCGCTGGGTTGCAATAAGGCGGAGTGTTTCATCCTTGAGGCCCTCGGTAATTTCAAAGCTACCAGGCCTAACACTGAGTGAAACAAAAGCTTTTGGATCGAGTGGAGTGTTTGTCACGGGCCCTGAGCCGGAAGATCCCGATCCACTCTCTTGTGCTTGTTCCGCAATCAGCTTTTTGATCTGTTCCAGTTTTTCTTGATCAACTCCCGAGCTGCTGACAGCGACCTGCTTCGTTCCGCAAGCCGACAGCAGAAAGACGATGAGCGACAATCGTGCGATAAGCCTGCTGTAGGCATTAGGGTGGTTCACAGCTGCAGACCCTCCTGAAGTCAGCCAACGAGGCTGATGATGTGGTCGGGATGGCCACTTCCCGCAGACCGAGATTCAAACCTGAAAACGCGTAGATAGAACAACCTACGCCCTGGGCTGCTGTTGCTGCAGAGTTGAAATAATTCAGAGAGGAACGAAACAGTCCGTTCAGGATATTGCTGCATTCATTGTTGGAACCCGCGCCGCTGCCAACTGAAGTGATGGTGGCACTGTGATGAATCCGACCGACAGCCGAACAGGTGCTATCACAGCTGGATCCTGCAGTTCCAAGAAACCAACATTGATAGCTGGAATACTGCCCGGTGCCAGAGCAGGGAATGTAGATGCCCATCGCAAAAGAGGCGGAGCCATTTCCTTGCGGTGATTGCACTGTTACATTGAAAGGGGCATCACCGTCGGCTATGCCGGTCAATCGCTTTTTACCGTCTACATCAGTGAAAGTGGCGAGTGCCGGGTTTGGAGGAGTCCACGAGACTGTATAAATCCCCACCGATGTCGTCACATCCACCGTCGAGTTATCGCTAAAAATTGCTCTCGCGATAAAGTCAGTGGAACTTCCCTTGAGCAAAAATGCTGGATTTGTAAAAGTTGGTTGACGAACGATTTGGACCGAATCCAATACCTTTTCTGTCACGGTAACTTGGGCGCTTGCTGTCCTACCGCCGAGCGAAGCAATGATTCTCATCGTGCCTTGGGCCACGGACTGGACTCGAATACGATTGTTGGTGGTGCGAATGATACTTCCCACATAGCTCATACCAGCCGAAGAAACGTCAGCAGTGATTTGCACCTGGCTGCCGACATCGATTTGGGTTGTGTCGGAGTAGAGGCCTCGGACGGCAAAGTCAAAACTACGTCCCTGGGCAATGCTAGTCGAAGGTATATCAAAGCTAAGGCTTTCCAGTTCCGGAGGATCGACTGTGACTGAAGCTGAGCCGGAAACATTGCGGCCACTGATCGGGTCCACGTAGGTGGCGCTCAGAACTGTCAGACCATTGGCTTTTCCAAGCAGTTGACCCGTAGTGCCTTGCGGTACTTCGGCTCTTGCTGTTGATAAACTTTGCGAACTTGCTAAGCTGGTCAATTCCGCTTCGCTGCCATTGGTGTAAATACCCCAGACTTGAAATGTGATGGACCGACCTGTTACGACGCGCAAGCTCGGGGGGCGAATTTCTAAGCGAGAGATGACTGGGCTATCGACGGCGACAAGCGCCGCTGCGGAGAGGCCTCGATAGGCCACGAGGAGATTCGCCGAACCTTGAACATTGCCTTGGAATCGGTTAGCTCCTGTCAATGTCATGACGCTAGTATTGGTCGAGTTGCTTGTCACGGCGCTGGTGATTTCGGCCGTGGTGCCATCGCCATAATTGGCATTGACTATGAAGCTTGCACTTTCGCCCAGGCGTAAAATGAAAGTCGAGGGCACCACACTGATAGAGGTCAGCTCGGGCTCTTGAACATAAATTGAAATCGGTGCCTGAAGTTGATTGGAATGCAGCGTTAAATTTACCGAACCCGACCTCAATCCCGTTACTTGTTTGGCTGAAATACTAAACAGATCACTCGATGGGGAAAGACTCCAGTCCTCTGCTAGGATGGATTCCGACTCGTCACTATATAGGCCCAGAGTGGCCAACGACAAGGTTTGCCCCACGCGCAGAACTAAAGGGTTGACGCTGGGCCTTATGCTTTTCAGCAATTTCACTTGTTGACTGACTTGAATCGTCTTGGTGGCTTCTAGCGATGCTAGTTCAATTTTTACTTGCCAGTCTCCGACAGCTTGAGCGGAGTATAGACCAGGTTGGTCCGGCAAAGCCTTGAGTCCGCTGCTATCGTCTATTTGCCAATCAGCTTCTTCGGTGATGTCCACGACCTGGCCATCAGATTTGAGCGCGTAGGCTTTGAGTTGAAAATCTTGTGGCTGGATTTTACCTTTTTTGAGCGGCAATTCCAAAGTCACTTTTTCCGGAAAGATAAGCAGCTGGGAGGTGGTCGGTGGATCGACGGTAATTTGAATACTGGACCTGACCCCGAGATAACTGGCCGTGACTAAAACCCTGCCTTCGATCAAGCCCTTGCCTGTTCCATTGCTGTCCACTTGAAAAACCTCGGGCTTATCACTGGTCCAGATAACTCCCGACTTGATGACTTGGGAATAGTCCTTGGTATAAACACCCGTCGCTCGCAGTTGGATGATTTCGCCTGCTGACAGATTCTGATCACCCGGTGTCAGTAGCATCCGATTCGGCGGGACACCTGTCAAATCAAGCTCCTCTGGAACACTCGCATTTTCAATGGCAGTCTGTATATCCTGAGCGCCTTGCTTGCATGCTGCAAGCAAGCTCAAAACGATAGCAAAAGTGATAATCTTTGTCTTCATGGTGTCACCTGTATGGACTTTTCTGCTGTCAGTCCCAAGTAACTTGCTTTCGCCTTATAAAAGCCAGTCGCGACTGGAACACATAGACCTTGGCTACCTGCGTCGTTGCTCACATACCCAGCAAAATTGAGTCCTGTTCCGACAATTTCGAAATTCCAGGCCACGGAATTGGTCATGTTCACTGAGCTTCCATCGCTATAATTTACCCAGGCCAAGAGATTCTTAGCTCCCGTTGTGAGTGAAAGGCTCGTCCATGGTGACGAAGAAGGAGCTTGCAAATTGAGCGAGATGGGAACCACACCGCCAACAGTCAGGGGGAAATGAGCGAGCAAAGTATCGGCTGCAGCACTGATGGTGAAGCTCCCACTCTCCAGGCCTTGAAAGCGTGATTTCACCGAAATATCAAATTGCCCTTGACCTGAAGCTGCAACGAAAGACCAAGCGGCCTCATTGCTCACGTCTCTCGTCGTCGCATCAGAGTAAGTGGCAGTGGCGATAAAATCTCTTGTTTGATAAAGCCCGAGCTCACCCGTGCCAGTAGTGGTAATGGCGAGACTTGTCATGCGAGCTGGCGTAATAGTGACCAATTGCGAAGCGGTTAAAGCGCCAAGGCTAGCATTGACGCTCGTGCTGCCTACTCGAAGTGCCGAATAGCGGCCCTTCGTACCCGCCACGGGACTCAAAACGGTTGGACTCACGACCGTCCAGGTCGCACGAGTTGTGACATTTTCCTGAGTTCCATCCGTCGTATCCAGCCATAGCTGAAAGCTTTCTGCCTCACCTTTCGCCAAAGAGAAGAACTGGTTCGAAACAAGTCGTAGAGTGCTGGCCTCGGCATCGATGGCAGCCAGCGGAAATTCTACACTGAGTTCCTTATAGGTGACTGAAAGAGTTCCACTACCCAGATTTTGGCTGGCAATTTTAATTCCACTACCACCCGAAGTCTGCAGACTGGCAAGATGTGAGGGCGTCACAGCAAATTCAGCACTATCTGTCACGATAGTTGATGTACCATCGCTGTAAAGAGCTGTGATTTGAATGTCTTTAGCCGTTTGGAGCGGCAGTAAGAGTTGGCTTGGGGTCAAGAGAAGGCTTCTCAGTTCGGTCTTGCCTTGGACGACTTCGATCGGAAGAGTTTGGCTCTTGTCGCCGATACTAGCTGTCACTTGCGTTTTACCTGGCGCTTTGGTCAGGAAGTAGCCGGGGCTATCGCTGATAGGAGTCACAGAATTTTCGTCACTTAAGCTCCAGGTAACTTCTGCATTTAAATTTTCTGACGAACCATCACTATAAACACCTGTGGCCTGGAAGGGAATGCGGCGCTGTTCATAGACACCGCCGACTTTATCGATCGCTACCTTAAGAGAGCTTTGAGAAAGAATAAATTGATCCAGCACTCGGTCGCTTACCGTCAGTTCAGTAGAAATTTCCAGCGAACCGTAGTTGAAAGAAACTAGCACCGAACCTGGCTTGAATGCTACGCCCGTTCCCGGTTTCTGGTCCTTGGGGAAATCAAGAATATCAGGATCAGAGCTCGCAAAAGTCCCTTTGTCGGTCAGGTCAGAATCTCGCCCGTAAGGAAGGATGCCCGTGACCCGAAAGGGAAGCCGGCGCCCTGCAGCTATTTCGGTCTTTTCTGGAAGAATACGCGCAGAAAGGTAGTCTGAAGCTGTCAGGGCTCTGCCCTCGACGAGTTCGTCTTCAGATTGAACTCCTACCTGTTCTGTACAGCTGGAAATCAGCATCCAGCAGAGTCCCCAGAGCGGGATCAAGCGATTCATTCTGCACAACCTGCCTTTCTTCCTTATAGCTATCGGCCGGCTTTGGTTGAACTTCACAGTAAAGTAAAAAAATCAATATAAACATAGTCTTGAATTTCAATTTTGGGCGCCTTTTGCCGAGCCCTAAAAGCTCCAAGATGCTGAATCTGTTCCTAGATTTTTTGGAACAATGCCAGAACAAGTCTTACCCTCTGTCAAGTTTAGAAATCTATTACCGAATCTATAAGGAGGAAAGCTGTCTCTAGCTTTCTCGGAGATTGGGCAATGCGGATAGATGAACAAGCTCTGCGGGAACTGCTCAAGCAAACCTTATTGGTTGTGCTCGTCAACCTGCTTTGGGAAAAATTTGCCTTCAGCTCTCCCGGCTCGGAAGTTTTGTATCTCGATGAGGATGTGAATTTTTTGCTTTTAGATCAAGTTCCAGGGGATCTCAAAGAGGGCGATCGGCTTTGTTTGTATCACAGCAGCATGTTGCATCCATTTTGCCAGGCCAGTTTTCGATGGATATCGAGAAAGCCGCTGGTGTTTGTAACGGCTGAAATCATGAGTCAATTGCAGGTCGGTACACGTATAGAAGTAAAAAAAATCTACGTCAGTGATCGTCGACCGGAAGGATCTGGTTATACCGACGCCACCAGCTTCGGTCGAGATTATCTTGCTAAAAATCAGGGCAATGCGCGTGCTGAACAGCTCCTGATCGAACAGCAGGATCAGCCTAAAATCCCCAAGGGTGAGACGCCTCGACTGCAAACCGAAGTTCCGGCTATAGCAGGCAATGATTTCCCTGAAATATTCATCCCGAAAATTCGCAAACAGAAACCGCGATCTAAAAAAGACACAGGCGAGACGGCAGAGACCATTGCAGCCATCAAAAAATCTCTCAAAGAAAAGAGCTCACAAAACTTTCAATTTCTACCAGTCCGGGCTGATTTGGCCGCACAAGAAAGCCCCGATAAGGAAGCTGAAATCAAGCCTGAAACAGAGATTCCGCCTTCCCCTTTGCATCAGGCCATTGATTTTGCAGTTTTTCAAACTCAACCGGTTCTGCCTGTCGCTGCATTTCAAAGCCTGCGTTTCCGAACAGTGAGCTCGGATAGCCTGAGTCGCAAAAGCCTTTGGGTGAAAAATAAAAATGAATTGAAACCGGTTTTAGGCGCAGGATTTTCCCTTAACCTTATGCAGAATCTCAGCCGCATTGTGAGTTTTGGCTGGCGCTATCACGTCTATGAGAAGGCCCAATCCCGCGCTACCTTTGATGAAATCGAAAGCAATCGCGAGGTTCTCTCAACGACTCGCATCAACGCTCAAGCCGTGCATGCGGCGATCGGCTGGCGCTATGCTTTACTGGATAATCTGACTTTTGATACAGGTCCCGGTCTGGACTTGTTCTATTCGGAAGTGTGGTTTCGATCGGTCAATGTTGATACGGCGAATACACGAGAATCCAGTTTAGGCTTTGCGCGTTCCAGTTTCTTTTTTATAGCCCCTCGCTGGCATTCCGCGCTGAACTTGCAGTATCGAGGCTGGGGCATGCAATTGGGCGGAATTCTCAACGTCCCCCTGGTGAATTTTAACAAGGATTTTGATGGGAGCGCAACGCCTCCTGACCGTTTGATTTATAGCGAAGACCCTGGTTCCGATCTGAATCGCTCACTCACTCACAAAATGAGAACAGTCGGCTTTGAAGCCTACTTGGGTCTCAGTTACCAGCCGCAAAGGAATTAATATGAATTATCTGGTGTCGCATGCTGTTCTGGGGATGATCTTGCTTCTTAGTCTTGCGAAACCTATCTGGGCCGCTGGTGGGACAGTCCTAGCTGTCAGCAATACGGCGAACAATGAAGGTGGTATGGACCCTGTTTTAGGCCTTGATTTGGATGTCCGCGTCTTGCCCCTTTACCGGCAGATCCTTATGGATCCCAACCGCAAAGGAATAATACCGACGTCACCAGAAAGTGTCGCTCGATTGGAAGATGCTCTGGCAGCGGATCGCAAGGCTTTGGCAGAAGGCAAGCCAGAACTGCAAAGTTTTCAACGGAACCGGCTGTTTGATCGCTTGGTGCAAAAAGCTCTTTACTGGCAGGCAGTGGTGGTCGGAGAGCGAGAAAATCCAGTTGATTCAGCGACCAGCAATCGGATTCTTCAGGAAACCCATCAGGAGATTTTCAGTCTTGGGCCGCAGATACTCAAGGATATGACCTCGCCCAAAGAAATAGCTGCTGTTCTCCTGCAACTGATCTTGGCTCAGGCGCAGTATGAAGACAAGCGAACCCAAGCATTGCGCAATCTCGCTAAAATCAAACCACAGTTGGCTCATCCCAAGCATCAGGAATTGGTTGATTTTCTGGTCGCGTTGGAGGCTGTGAATGACCCTCAACCCGAGTCGCGCATGGCAGCCATCAAGCAATTGGAATCTCTGGCCAATCGTTTGGATCGACGCTTTTCAACTTTGGCTTCCCTGGCTATCGCGAGAAATCTCGCGGGCTTTTCCAGTATTGGACGACCTGCTTGGGAGATCAAGGAAGACTATGCCTCCTATCTGCGCTATGTGTCCCGTCTTTGTCAGACACTGAGCGTTAACGAAAAGAATGCGATATTTGATTTCAGTCTTGGAGTGTGGGTCTTGCAACCAAAATTTGACAACCAGTGGGATCCTGTTCCCTTTAATGTGGGCTGCTATGAACAGGCCCGACAGTTTCCAGCCTTCTTGGAAAGATTGGCTATCGCGGCTGCTAAGCGCAAGCAGGTTGATAGGGCTATGGTCATGTATCAGCATCTGAGTCTTAAACTTTCTGTGCCTGTCCAAAAGCAGCAGATTAATCTGCGAATGGCCATGATGCTTCGGGATGAATATAGACAGGGACGTAAGCTGGAAGGCTATCAGGAATTTTTGTTGAGTTCTCAACAGACATTTCGCGGAACTCCGCATGGTATACGGATCGCTCAACTCCACGATGAGCTGATGAATGATGAATTGAGCAAAAGCCTGAGTCGCGATCTTAATCCTCAGCGCCTCGTCATGCTGCGTCCTATGTATCAAAAGTATATGGATAGCTCGGCCGAGAATCCGGATGCACGGAGTATTCGGGCAAAATGGGCGGAAGTTTTGGCAAGCTTTGGCTTTCGGCAGGAGGCTATCACTACTCTCATTAGTCTGGCCCAGGGGTCTTCGGGCGTAGTTCGGAGTCGTCACCTGAATAGGGCTATGGGACTCGAGATGCAAACTCTGAATTGGAACATGGCCGATCCTTGGATCAACTCAACGGGTAAGGACCAGGCATCACTGAGCAGTCTCAAGCAAATTCTGCTCCTGATGCAAGAGCAATCGACCGGTCCTGATTTAGCAAGGCAGAGTTTGAATATTGCTGTCATCGATCGACACTTGGGACTGCATGAGTCGGCGCGAAGACAGCTTCGTGAGGTACTCGAAAAAATTCCTGAACCTGCTTTGCGAGCGGAAACTTTTACTGTGCTAGTGAGCTATGCTTACGACGGTCGAGACTATCCTGATTTGGAAAATCTTTGCCTGCTGGGCCGAAAAAACCAAACCCCACTCACCAGTCCCATTGGATCCTATCGACGTCTGGATGAGCTTTATCTCCTCGCTCTGGAGCGCCAGGCTGATGCTCTTTTGGCCACGGCTCAGCCCGAAGTCGCTAATGTCAAACTCACGAGTTTGATCGGTCAATTGCCTCCCTCCGAGCGGCGGAATCGGGCGCGCTTTCTGCTGGCTCGTTCGTACCAACAGTTGCAGCGTTTTCAGGAAACTAAGGACCAGTTGGTCGCAATTGAGAAAGATGGCATTCGCGATGAAACCTACAAACAAGCTCTGTTGGATAAAGGTGCCTTACTCCTTGCGCAAGGGGATTTGACTGCTTCGGTGCAGGCCTACTATAGCTTTATTCAAAGTTTTCCCACCGACCCAAGGCGAAAGGAAGCCCATTTTGTAATCATCGATGGACTTCTAGCCCAGCAGAAATACAGTGAAGCTCGCGAACAGCTCACCCGTCTCCTCAGCGCCAAGGATATGGAAGATGCTGAGGTGAATAACCTCAGTCAGAAGCTGATGCGTATTCATCAGGCCAGTTTGAATAATCAGTGGATCCGTGAAGACATAGCCATGCTGGAAAAGAACCTACCTGATAAGCCAGAGCTTAGGGCTCGATTGGCTGGACTCGGCTATCGAGAGAACCAGAATGGCAATCC
>JBGSRE010000857.1:0-4652 GCA_041737755.1 Oligoflexus sp. | reverse complement strand
AGTGCCATTCCTACACTGGTCGTCATTTATCATGCGACAGAAATCCAATTGGGCATCATCTCTCGTCCTTGCTGCTAAGCTCACTTAGCCTAAGTCTTGCTCTTAGAAGAACTGAAACACTTTGCAGCAAGGAATTTCAATGTGAAGAAGTCTTCCGACTTCCTATCTGATCGAAGTTAGGGTCATAGCTTTTTCCTGTTTTCAATATCATCAGTGCGATGGCAGCAATTTTGCGAGCCACTGCAATCTTAGCGTCTCGATCTGAGGTTCCTTTCGATCGCAATCTGTCGTAGTAGACTCTAAGGGATGAATTACCACATAGGACTGCTGTTGCCGCACCCATGAATACTGCCTTGAGCTCACTACACCCTTTTACTTTTCTATTTCCTACGTGCCTTCAGTTTGACCCACAAGGATATTCCTATAGTCAACATAGGCCCTGTCTATCGCTGCGTGCGGCCTTGCCAATCTGTGCATCCTATTACATTCGATATACCAAACACCTAAAATCACCCAACTGCAGAAACTTACAAAATATTTTATAACTAACTCTGAAATCCCGACGAACTCAATGTAGGATCATCTGACTCTGGCTGGCAACTTTTAATTATCACTTAAGTATCCAGGATTCAGAGCAGAGCGAAAAAAATTCCAGAGAAGGGTGCAAAAAAAAGTGTACGCATGCGTGAAGAAGTCAGAGAAGAGCCTCGCAGCTCTTGCCATCCGGTGAGTTGTGATAGGTAATTTCAGAAGAGATCATTTACTTGGAATCGTGCAACTCGCGCGAAAAGGAAAATTTTTATGAAGAAAATGACAATGAGCTTAATTCTGACGACGTCAGCTTTCTTGATGACGCCTGCTTATTCTTTCCCAGGTTATGGAAAAGAAGATGCCAACAAGGACAAACTGAAAGCACCGCCTGCAACGAGTCCCGCGCTGGCATCCTCCAGCCGCGATTCGAATTTTGCTCTCGATCAAACGATTCCCCGTTTGATCATTGAGAGTCAATCCATAATGCCGGTAGTCGACCTCGCCCCACTGCGTAAGAATGAAAATCCCGACAATCCTATTGGCTCGGCCTTTGACTATCGAAAAGCTTTTGCGAAGCTCGACTTCGAACAGGTCAAGGCCGATATGAAAGCCATCCTTACCGATTCAAACGAATTTTGGCCTGCAGACTATGGCCACTATGGACCTCTCTTTATTCGTCTTGCCTGGCACAGCGCAGGAACTTTTCGGGCTATCGATGGTCGGGGTGGAGCAGATGGTGGACAGATGCGCTTTTATCCCCTTGCCCAATGGCCTGACAACGCCAACCTCGACAAGGCTCGCCTCCTGATCCAGCCTGTTGTCGACAAGTATTACCCTAATCTATCGTGGGCCGATGCCATGGTTTTGGTAGGTGATATTGCCATGCGAGATATGGGATTTAAGACCCTTGGTGTCGCTGGGGGAAGAGTTGATGATACGGCTCCGGACATGGTTTATTGGGGACCCGAAGACGAGTTTCTAAAGAGTAAGCGCTTTGATGAAAAAGGCAATCTCCAGCTTCCGCTCGCGGCTACAGTGATGGGCCTGATCTATGTAAATCCAGAAGGTCCTGATGGCAAGCCAGATCCATTGGCTTCCGCCGAACGCATTCGACTCGCTTTTGGCCGCATGGGCATGAATGATGAAGAGACGGTGGCGCTCATTGCCGGCGGACACACCTTTGGTAAGACTCACGGAGCGCCAAGACCTGAAGAATGTAAAGATCCCAAGGCCGGATGTCCGCAAGCCAAAGGCGCGCAAGCAAATACAAGTGGCATTGAAGGATCGTGGACCTCAAAGCCCATCGAATGGACCCATGAATATCTGAGCAACCTCTACAAGTATGATTGGAAACTCACGAAAGGGCCCGGCGGAAAATTTCAGTGGTACCCGGGCAACCCCGACGAGGGATCAATGGCACCGAACGCTCACAATCCAGCGGAAAGAAATTCCATCACTATGCTCACGACCGATCTAGCGCTCAAATTTGATCCCAAATATAAGGAGATTTCAACGAGATTTTTGAATAATCCTCGGGATTTTGGTGATGCATTTGCCAAGGCTTGGTTTAAACTCATTCATCGGGATTTAGGCCCAAAATCACGGTACCTCGGTACTGATTATACCAAAGAAGACTTTCTCTGGCAGGATCCGGTCCCCGCGGCAGGCAAGCAAGTTCTTACTGCAGAGGACATCCAAATCCTGAAGGCGATGATCAAAAAAACTGATCTTTCCATTTCAGATCGGGTTAAAACAGCCTGGGCCGCTTCGGCATCGTTTCGGAAAACCGATATGCGTGGTGGGTCCAACGGCGCTCGCATTGCTCTCCTGCCTCAAAAAGGGTGGGAGGTTAACGACTCTCAATTGCTTGAAAAGAGCTTAATGCAGCTGGAGACGGTCAAATCGCAATTCAACGCGGTTGATAAGAAAACGCGGAAGGTATCCCTTGCAGACCTTATCGTTCTGGCAGGTAACACGGCGATTGAGCAAGCAGCACAGGCCGCTGGTTATAATGATATCAGTATTCCTTTTAGCCCTGGACGAACTGACGCCAGCCAGGAGCAAACTGATATTGAATCATTCAATCAGATAAAAGTGACAACAGACGGCTTCAGGAATTTCCATAACGCCAGCGAAAGCTATCTGACAGCAGAGAACGCCTTCATCGATCGCGCTGATCTCCTGAATTTGACACGTAAGGAAATGGTTGTTCTGACTGGTGGCCTTCGGGTTTTGGGTGCGAATCATAGCAATTTCCCTTATGGCGAGCTTACTCAAAACAAAGGGATATTGACGAATGACTACTTTATAAACCTGCTTGATCAAAACACAAAGTGGGTAGAATCGAGCGAGCAAAAGGGAATTTTCGATGGGGTGGATCGTAAAACTGGCAAACAGAAGTGGAAGGTCACACCTCAGGATCTGATGCTTGGAACCAACGCTGAACTGCGGATGTTTGCCTTTACCTATGCGAATCAGAATGCAAAGCGCAAGTTTGTTGCTGACTTTGCTGATGCTTGGACCAAGGTGATGTCCCTTGGACGCTTTGATCTAAAAAGTCACTGAAGAGCTGCGACGGAAATCTCGTGACTTTGAAGGATCAAATATTTTTCAGGGATAACGAGAAGACCGTATCGTATTGCAATTACATGGCAAACCTACGGACGGGTATTGAGTTCGTTGACAGCGGGCGAAAGGGGGTCGCACGCGCCCGACGACCCTGTCGCCCTTACTGTCGAGACGTCCAGGAAACAAGCTCGACCTTGATGCTTTCACGATTGTCGAGAGCTACAACACATTCCACCGACTTTTGCTCCTGCTCGTCATGGACTTCAAACGGCAGACGCTCCCCGTTGACCCGAAGCTCGGATGCCACGGACGAGGCCGTGAGTGGCAAAGAGAAACGCACACGCAGCGGCGGTTCTTCCGCGGATAATCCATGAGGCGTGATCTGCACGACTCGGAACTGATCTGTGACCTGCATTTGGAAAGTCGCGCCTCCTGCGTGCACGACGGCGCTCAGATCCGGCAGCGACCTGGGCAAGCGAGGAGCAAGCCGGATTTCGTGATCCAGCATATCCACTCGGGCCCCAAAATAGTCCTGATAAACGACGCGAAGATATTCTGCCAAACTCCAGGCCTGACTGACCGCACCCTTGTCCCAGCCGATCGGATTCCCTGAACTGTCGCCATCCAGGAGCTCACCCAAACCTCCCAAAGTCGCCCCCTGCAGGAGATGCTGCGTCTGTGACTGCGTGAGTGTCCAGGCTTCGTCCACAAGGCCGTGTTTCACGAATGCGCTGATAACGGGCCCGGAGAGCCACGGCCAGACCGTCCCGTTGTGATAAGCCCAGTCCTTTTCATCCATGCCCTGGTGCGTGCCGAAATACATATAAGGATGGTAGTGAATAGCACCATCGCAAACATAAGCGCCGCAATACTCCGGGCCTAACTGGGCTAAAATTTTCAGCAGAAAATGGATAATATTGCCGTTGCGCGTCACCCGCAAAAGAAAGGGGAGGAGTTTCGACAGATAGCGCAGCTGTGGTGCTGAGGAGGTCTGCAGCTTGGCTAGTATTTTTTTTAATCAAGATGCCTTAATTGGTTTCCGTTTTAGGCCTTTGAGCCTTTGTTCGGCTTGGTAAACGTCAACTTTTTGCTGAAGATTTAGCCAAAACTCTGGAGTCGTACCCAGCACTTTGCTGAGCCTGAAAGCGATATCCGGAGTTAAGTTGGAATGGCCATTGGTGATGCGATTAACAACCTTATAGTCAACTTCGATATGCTTTGCGAGGGCTGCTTGTGAAAGCTGTAGAGGCTCCAAGAATTCCTCAAGGAGCACTTCGCCTGGTAGAGTCGGCTTTCTGGCCATATCATTTACCTCCTTAATGGTAATCACAGATTTGAATTTCATGAGCACTATTATTCAACCACTTAAAAACGATACGCCATTGGTCGTTAATGCGTATGGAATGATAGCCTTTTAGATTGCCTTTTAGTTCTTCGAGTCGATTATTTGGCGGAACCTTCAAGTCTGCTAACACCACTGCAGCATCAATCATATCCAGTTTTCTCGATGCTACTTTACTGATTGCCTGCCAACCAGCCTTCTTAACTAGTTT
>JBGSRE010000855.1:0-1962 GCA_041737755.1 Oligoflexus sp. | reverse complement strand
CGAATCGACTGCCGAATTGCCACAAGACTCCCATCAATACCAAACTCAGACCGATGCTGATTAAAAAGCGAGCCATGGGTTCCTCCTTCTTGTTCAGAGAACTTGCAAAAGTTTTTCCAAAGCTTCATCGGCCGTGCTTTGATCCAAGTGCTGAGGGCTTTGCCTTACGACCAATATCGAAGCCGCTCGGCCTTGAGGCATGGTTCGTTCGGGTTCACCCGGCAGATAGAAACCCAAGACAGGAACTGCCAAAGCACCCGCAACATGCAGAGGTCCTGAATCATGACCAATGAACGCTTGCGCTCGACTGATAAAAAAGACCGTGCTCAGTAAATCCTGAGCCCATTGATCAGCATAGTACTGATGGGGCTTATCGGCCAGCTGACTGCGCAGTTCTTTTAGCTCCACTGCCGTGCCTAACCAGAGGACAGATAGGCCTCGGGCGCTTGCCGTGCTGGCGAGCTTCAGCAAAATTTCCAGAGGGGCACAGCGATCTCGCCGCCCTGCAAAAGCATGAATACAAAGATAAGGACGGATAGCCAGAGGCTCGGGTAAGGTCCGTTCCAAAAAACGCTCCGGATCCAATCGAGTCTGGGCGCCAGCAGTAGGTGGAAGATATTTTTTAAAGGCTGAAAGCAATCCGGCCACAACCGGTTCCTTGCGGGTGGGAGCCTCTACCACTGTTGTCAGAAATCGCTGGTTTTTTCGACCCTGGAGTCCGACCCTTTCGGGAATGCCAGCCAAGCAAAGGAACATCGCCGTTCGCCAGCAAGCACTGGCTATCAATACCCGATCAAATCGCTGTTGGCGAATCGCGCGCCAGCAGCGAAAAAAAGCCGTCCAAGATCCTTTCGGGCGACCTGGGGATTTATCCCAGAAAGGGTCCGCGGCAAAGACCTGGTGGATACTAGGCAGCAACTGGCCGACCTGGGCCGTGTAATCCTTGCACCAGAGGGAAAGCTCCTTGTCCGGATCCTGCCGCATCGCATCCGCAATGGCCGAGACAAAAATTAAATCACCCAAATTATCAAGGCATACCAACAGGACTCTCTGCATGAGGCGCTCCAAGGACAAAGCACATTCTGGCACGGATCGACCGATACTCTTATAGCGAAATTCCGCTCGTCTGGGTACTTGCAATTCCTCCCTCAAAGCTCTCCGAAGCAGTCGGCTTTACCCTCGCCTCCGTCCAAGATGACTTTTATGTATCTCGCAAATTTTCCTGGAATTTACGCTCATTTTATCTTTATTTGGCAACCCTCACCTAAAGTTAGCTCAAGACTCATAAGATAAAGGACAGCCTCCTTGCGAACACTTTGTTCGCCGAGTTATTACTGGTGTTCGGTACTTCAGGCGACGATCATCGGAAGCGGTTTCGACGGTCTCTATGCTTCGGATCATTTTCCAGTCCAAGTCCCTGTGTGTCTGGATGAAAATTGGTAAAGCTCTTGCCCATGAAAGACTCCTGCGCAGTCTGCGTCAGGAGTCTGTTCCCCGCCATTGAGCAGCCACTTTTTTCCCTGCATTAATTTCTCGTAAAGACTCTTGATTCCCTGGCGTTAGAGGGCTATGAGCTGCGTGGAGAATCAAACAATCTTCCAAGCCATCCATTGGCCTTTTTCAGACAGGAAAATCCGCATGCAAAGTTTCAAGTCTCGACGTGACTTTATCAAGCTTTCGGCATTTGGTCTTGGCACTGCGGTCCTGTCATTTGGCAATGTCGGCTGTGGTGATAATCTCAGTAAAGATCTGGTCTTTAGCCATGGTCTTGCCAGTGGAGATCCCTTAGAAGATCGAGTGATTCTCTGGACCAGGGCTTTGCCAAAAACCGGTCAGCAAATAGTTCGGGTTGGCTGGGAAGTGGCGCTTGATCCTCAATTCGCCGCCATAGTCAATTCAGGGATGACGGAGACATCTGCTGAGCGTGACTTTACCATCAAAATCGATGCTGCCGGTCTGCAA
>JBGSRE010000733.1:0-5162 GCA_041737755.1 Oligoflexus sp. | reverse complement strand
ACTCGCATGAACAACCAAGCGGTGTCTTTTATTCAAAATGGTGAATTCGAGAAGGGAGTTGAACTTTACCTTTCAGCGATTAAGTCGCTGCCACCCAAAGAAAAAGATTTTCTGGGCGTGGTCTATTACAACCTCGCTTTGGCTTTTCTTCGCAATGAGGAAATGGAACCTGGTTTGGAAAATTTGCAGAAATCTTCCACCTTCGTCGAAAGTCGTGTCCATCGCAAGGCGACAACCCTCACCAAGAAAATTGAAGAATCCAGAGCAGCCGGTAAAAAGATTAAATTTTCCAAAGTCATTGCCGGATCGGTCGAAGACCGCGAGTCGCATAAGCTGCTGGGCCTTATGGATGATCTGATCGCTCATCGAAAACTGTCAGTGGCTTTGCGTGGACTTTATCGATTTGATACGAGTAAGGGGCCTCGATTGGAAGACGAAGAGTCCGAGAAGGAAGCCTCGTGACTCACCCTCAGGCGGGTTCAGCTCGAAAGCTGAGACCGCGAGGTCGCCTGAAGATGGAGCTTATTTGCCGAAGCTACGGACATAATCAACAAGATTTTTGATTTCTGGATCCGGGATCACCGCACCCCAAGCAGCCATGCTGGCACTTAAACCCACAGACGCTGTACCCTCTTTGATGACTTTGGCGATGTGGGCATCGTCCACTTTGCTTTGCCAAGCCTTGTCATGCAGGTTCCGTGGCTTGGGATTCATCGCCAAAGCCCCTGGCCCGTCTGCTTTACCATCAACGCCATGACAGGCTGAACAGTAGGTTTCGAAGGTTTGCTTGCCGGGTACTACCGCGACGGCTTCACCCCCCCCTGACTTGGCAGCGGCTGCTTTGGCTTCTTCCTGCTTTTTCTGAAACAGTTGGAAGTCTTTTTTTGGATTGTAATCATCATGCGAGTTCCAATCACAGGCAGTTGCCAGTAGACAGGATACAGCAAGAGTGACAGGGGCAAGAATCGCGTTTCTCATGAAGTCTCCCAGCGAAAACGACTTAAAGCCTCGAACTCAGTCCTTACGACAGCGTGAGCTGATAGATGCTCGCAACGGACTCAGGGCCTCCACCTTTTGTGGTCTCCCTTGGATTTTTAACACTCACAGGGACGACTGACAAGCAGGCAGATGCAGAACTTAGACTTGCTGGGGAATCGCCCACAGGTATGCAACCTTAAGGCACTTGCCAAAGGCTTGGTTTTGAGGAGATTTTTTTGCTAACAGACCCGACCGTTCTAGGCTCGGTATGCTGAGAGAGCTTCAACCACCACAGAGATTGATAAAGTCCACAGTAAAATTAATATCAATCGTGTCCTGCAGGGTAGCATTCGCCACCAAAGCCAGAATTTCTGTCACTCGTTGGTCAAGCCCCAAAGTATTCAGCGCTTGCTTGCCACCCCGAATGTTTAAACTGAATTCATCGCTGTTGACGGCGCTAAAACCAAAAGTGGTTTTAGTCAATGCGACTGGCACTTCCAAAGGCACACTGAACCCGGCAATTTGTAAGGTGCCGAGGACCTTGATGCCAATCGCATCGCCAAGCGTGGTAGGAAGTTCAAGACTATTGCCGGTGACCGATTGCAAATCAAATCGAAGCAGGCCGGTCTTGGCATTATTCTGGGCTGAGCCTTCTGGATCATTCGCTAAGTCATAACCAAAGATATACTGAATGATGCGATTGTCCCGCAATTCACTGAATGATGCCGTCGTCTTCGGGCGAAAGTCAAACGAAGCTGTTCCGCCTGATAAAGTTTGTATCTGGCTGCCATCGGCTTTCTTTTCCAGCTTCGGAAAAATACAACCTGCAAGGTTGGTCGTACCGATAACGGGGATATCCACCCCTACATTGGTGCTGGTCCCTTTGTTTGCACCCCAGGTGAAGCGGGCACCCGTGGTCGAAGCCAGAATCATTTTGGATCCTGTACATTGCGATTTGTTTACCGACAGTGCCGGGTCTTCCGCCAGCAAGCTTTGGCCGCTAGCATCGGCTGACTTGCTGGCAATGCGAGCTTTGGGTGGATCTCCCATGCAGGCTTGGAGGACTGACAAGGCTATAAGTCCAAGCAAAAATTTCAGCTTTATCATTGGAGGGCCCCTCGTGACGTCTCAGTATGCTTAGTTCCGTGGTGTGGAAGCCCTCTTTGCACACTTTATTCCACTTTTGAGCAATAATTTTTACTTTAAATCTCAATGATTTAGATACGATTGCACAGCTGAGTGAACGCCTAAGCTTCGCACACTGTATAGCTTTTTTAAGGCACTCCCTTGGCTATGAAGCATTTATTTCGGAAACAGATCGCGGCGAATACATTGCGAAAAATGCTCGCCAGAATCAACTGCCAAAGTCTTCAAAAAAAGGCTTTGCTGATGACAATCTACCTTTACGTAAGGACAGCGATGAGCAAGCGGACAAGCGCTGGAAGATGGCTGCTCGACTTCCAGAAAGTCAGGAATCCTTTCCACCTCCTGGCGATAGAGTTTGGGCAAGGATTGCAAGAGATAGCGCGTATAGGGATGCTGGGGATGGGCTAAGACCGTCCCCGTTGGTCCAGATTCCACCCACTGACCCGCGTACATCACCGCCACTCGATCCGCCAAGGCTCGGACTGTGGTCAGGTCATGAGAAATGAAAATCATCGCCAATCCTAACTCATGACGCAGTTTTTGCAGCAAGGCTAGGACCCGACTTTGGGTGATGCGATCCAAGGCCGTCAGTGGCTCATCACAGATCAGTATCGATGGCTTCATTGCGAGTGCCCGCAAGAGCGACACTCGCTGCTTCTGTCCGCCTGAAAGCTGATGGGGATATCGATCCAGAACATCTTGCGGCAAACCCAAATGGGTCAGAAGATGCAGGATTTCCTCTGCAGCTTCTTTCGGCGAGAACCCTCTTCCATAGCGCATCACTTCGTTGATCGCCTCACTCACAAGCAGCCGCGGATGCAAGGATGAGCTCGGATCCTGAAAGATCATCTGCATGGCTTGCGCTTTCTCAAGCCGCGAAACGTCCGGCAAAGGTTTACCCAAGAGAGTCACCACACCACTATCCGCAGGGATCATTCCCATGAGTATTCGGACCAGAGTCGATTTTCCACAGCCTGACTCCCCGACAATGCCCAGAACCTCACCAGCCTTCAAATCCAAGGAAAGATTCGTCACGGCCGCAACAGCTGGTGACGCAAAAAAGGGCCAACGCGATGTCTTGAAACTTTTGGACAGACCTTGCGCTTCCAGCAAAATCATTCTGGACCTCAAAGCTCAAAAAGATGGCAGGCAACCTGTCGATTCCCGCGGCTATGGACCTTGGGCTGCTGCTGAAGACAGCGAGCGTACACTTTCGGGCACTGCGTAGCATAGGGGCAGGAACCGGCACCCTGCTGAATGGATAAGACAGGTTCCTGGGCCCCTATACTCATCAGCCCCTGCCGAGGCAATGCCGCAATCATCGCCTGGGTATAGGGGTGCCATGGGTCTTCTAGCAGAGCCTCGGTGGGACCGGTTTCCATCATGTGTCCTCGATAGAGAACCAGGACCCGCTCGCAGAGCTCTAGAACTAGCGCAAAATCATGGGAGATGAACAGGAGAGCCATCGATCTTTCTGCACGCAAACGCCGCAATTCATCGACAAATTTTGCTTGCAGAGTGACATCAAGCGCTGTGGTGGGTTCGTCGGCGATTAAGAGTTCAGGTTCCAAGAGCAGGGCCATAGCCAGCAATACTCGCTGCCGCATGCCGCCCGACAGTTCATGGGGAAAGGCTCGCAGGATGCGTTCGCCATCTGGCAATCCCACCTCTTGCAAGCACTGCAGAATGCGCGCTTGCTTTGCCGAAGCGGAAAGAGCACTGGGATGAAACTGAAACAACTCCGCAAGCTGAGCCTTGATCCGACGCACCGGATTCAAAGCGGCCAGAGCATCCTGCACGATCATAGCAATCCGTGATCCCCGGAGCTGGTTCCTTTGCTTTTCATCGCAGGTGCAAAGGTCCTGGCCACGAAAAAGAATGCGGCCACTCTGGATGCGAAGCTGAGGACTGGGCAAGAGTTGCAAGAGAGCCCAGGCTGTGAGACTTTTTCCACTGCCGGATTCACCCACCAATCCAAGGCTTTGCCCTTGATCCAGACAAAGCGAGAGATCGTGGACTAAATAGTCCTGTCCTTTCGCGCTTGTCTTGACTATATGAAGATGCTCCAGCTGAAGCAGAGGAACCTCGGACATTGGACTTGACCTCCGGATTTCGCTTCATTATAGCCGAAATCCATTGGGTTGACCCTTGGAAAGGAAAAGCCCATGGGCGAAGACAAGCAATTTCTCAATCTAGGCGCGCAGCCCACCCTCGATATTCTTTATTCCGATCGAGCTATGATCGCTGTCAACAAAGCTGCAGGCCAGCTTTTTCATGGCTACACCAAAGGCTGGCCTTCACCACTGGTCGATCAAGTCAAAGATTTGTTTCGGGAAGAGAAAGAAAAGTCCGGTGAAGTGTACTTGGGTGTCGTGCATCGACTGGATCGGCCCGTCTCAGGAGTGGCGCTTTTTGCCCGCAATTCCAAGGTTGCTGGACGGCTTGGTGAACTTTTTCAGAATCGTCAGATCGATAAAATCTATGTCGCTGTCGTCGAAGGCCAGCCTTCAGTCGCATCGGCTTTGCTCGAAGACATACTGGAGGCGCCCCCGTCTTCCGATCGATCGACGAAAGGCCCGCAGCATTGCTCCTTGCGCTATCAATTGCTCGATAGCTTCGAAGGCCTCGGTCTCTTGGCCATTCAACTGGGCACAGGTCGCCGGCATCAGATTCGCATGCAGCTGAGCAAGCGCGGATGGCCCATTCTGGGGGATGTGGAATATGGTGCTCAGTCTCTGATATGCGGTACCGAAGAGCTGGACCAAAGGTTCCGTCCCTTGGCCTTGCATGCTGCCTCTTTGCAGATGAATCATCCCATCAGTCAGGAGCCCATGAAGATCGTGGCTCCCCTACCCTGGTATTGGTCATCGATTCACAAGCGTTTGAAGGATTATGATTTAGAACGCATAAGCATAGCCGAGGGACCAGCGTGAGTCCTCTGCATCGAACAGCACATAATCGTCAATGCCCGGTTGCAGAAGCAATCCCCCATAACTGTAGGCGGCATTGATAGAGTTGACTTCATTTATATTCCAATT
>JBGSRE010000615.1:0-2055 GCA_041737755.1 Oligoflexus sp. | reverse complement strand
TTTCATGGCGGTTAATCACCTGGATTTTGAGCGCAATTGTAATTCATCACGGTGAAACACGATTCTTCCGCGGCGTAAGCAAGCCCATTGTTTCCAGGCCTTTCAAGCGGTTTATCAACTCTACTCCAGGCTTGACAAAAGGGGAGGGCTAGGGAATATGTTAAACCATAGTGAATCCTCCTCAAATGTTAGATGGGAAAAGGACGGAACCACATGAAACACGGTATATGCGATATTCTCCGTGAAAAAATGATGGCTTACATCGCGCCTAGAGATGAAAGCGTGCGCTGGCTCTCGCAAAGAGTCGGACTCCCTTACAGCTCGGTGTATCGCATTATTAGTCGCGAAGCGCACAATTGCACTTTTCGTAACGCTTATCAGATATTAAAAGTTGTGGCAGCGGAGGATGCAAAAACCATTTTGGTTGAACATTTTCCGACCTTTGCCCCACTGATCGAACAAGATAAGAATTTTGTTGAAAATGAAGCCAAGCTGGATAAAGCTATGGAGCTGACGCTCCAAACCAAAATGCTTTATGTGATTCACTCCATGGCCTCGACTTCTTTGGGAACGACTCGAGCTGAAGTGAAAGATACATACGGGCGAGTTGGGCTTGAAGCGTTAGATATGCTGCTTGAGCAAGAGATTTTGGCTGAACGTCGCGATAGTGTCATTAAGGACCTGCTCTTTGAAACGACCCAGACCAACGAAGAGCACCTTAAACAGATGATCCGCTATAATTTGGAAAGCTTCCAGGCATCCGATCGGTTTTCGGGTATATTTAACGTAGTTGAGGGTTATAGCGAAGAGGGAGCCCAAGAAGTTTTACATGTTGTTAAAGATGCTTTAGCAAAGTTGTGTGAGATTAAGAAAGATCCGTCCAAATTGGGTAAACATCGCCTTTTTGCAAGTATGATTTGTGGACGATTTGATACCCAAGTAAACAAAATCGAAGGGGTGCCTAAATGAAAATGAATGCAACGTTATTAGCTTTTTTATCGTCTATGTTTTTTACTATGGCAGCCATTGGTGGGACGGGTGCTGGCGGCGGTGGAATGGTGAGAAAAACTATGCAAATTCTGCAAACAACGCCCTTTGATCAAGTTGTCCTTTTTAGCGCTAATAGTCAATCCGGCAGCGCCGAAGCCGAAATCGATTCGACATCTGACATTAATTCGGTTCCCCAATCTGAATTCAGAGAACTCAGCGATCGCTTGCTGAAGGGCGAAAGTCAGATCAATGTCCTCGATGAACAATCCCAAGCAGTTCTTCGCACTTTTATCATCACCGAGGGTGAAGGCGAATTGAAGGGTACCCTGGTTTTGGTGGAGAAGAAGCTGCTTCCCTAAGCGCTGCTAACTCCACCTAGTAAAGCTGTAAAATAAGCAAAACTTAGGGCTTCTTCGGAAGCCCTTTTTTTATCTCGCCAGCATGGGTGAGATCAGGGCCTGAAGGCAGGCGAATGACGGGTAAGTCTTGTCAAAAAACTTCTTTCTGCCATGGGCGTCGCTTGATTTCAGTCAGGCTATGACTTCTACTGCAATCAAATGTCACTAGCCATCAGCCAAATGCGCTTAAATACCCAATAACATGCGGCTTTCCCCATCTTAACGCCCGCACTTTAATAGTGTGTAGGAGCAGAGGATTATTGTAGATTTACTTTACAATGTGAGCCTTTCGGCCTATGACCAGAAGAAGAGCCTGAATCGATTCGGCAGATGAAGAAGAAGTGAGCCAAAAAATGAGTGCGTTTTCGAAGATTCAGCTGAAATGGCTAACCGGACTTCTAGGTGATGAAAGCCTTTTGGTTCGCCGTGCCGCTGCGGAAACGATTGGTGAGTCATCCATTCAAGATGCTGAACTGACGTTGAGTGTCATTGCGCAGTTGGGTGAGCGTGGCCTTGCCAGTTCTGGTTGGCACCGCCGTGATTTGGAGCAGCTGGCGCTGGGTAAAGAGACTCAGCAGGGCGAGCGTGCAGCGCTGGGTGTGGCGCGCCCAAGCCCGCCGCATCGTTTTGCAAGAAAGGAATCAAGTTCGCCGCAACCGACACGAGC
>JBGSRE010000711.1:0-2992 GCA_041737755.1 Oligoflexus sp. | reverse complement strand
CAAAGAGTGATCCTGATTCTGAATTGTCAGTTGGGTGAAAATGGAAGCTTCCAAGGCCAGCGAGGGTGTGGCCAGCTTCTCTGGATGCATGGCATCGTGCATGCCCTGCAATTGCCTTGCGATCCGATCTTTATCAGGGTTTTTTTCCAGGGCCTCTAAGAGCGTACGCTGATGCGTAAAAAATACGAGAAGCTCTTGCCAAAAAGCCCGATTCGGATGACGAAAGAAACTCCACAACTTTCTCAAGAGCCGCAGTATAGACCACTCCTCGCGAGGGAAAGCGCGTTGCCACTGTTCATAAATGGTACGGGTGAGCGGCGATGTTTCCTGCTGAGCAAGGATGGCGTCCAGACTGGACTTATCGCGAGGCTTCTGCAATTGAAGGGCTTCGATCAATTGAACGGCATCCTGGATACGAACAGCATTTTGTTCCGGTGATTTGAAATCAAAGTCGAGGAAGTGGTAGCAGCTGAGAAAGGGGGCTTCAGCAAGATGGATCCTGTCAACGATGAAATCTTTCACAATTTGTGAATTCAACTGATACTTTTGAGTGGCATTCTTTTTCTCGTGACGTCCGGCGCCAGTAAACTCCAGAAAAGCGATAAAGTCTTGAATATCTTCTTGCGTCGTTGGATGCACATGCTTGGGTGCCACAAGTCGCTGATGCTGCTGGCCACTGAGTTGATGCTTCATGCGGTCCTGGATGTGTCCCAAGACAGTTTGAATCGTCTGTTCAATCTCTAGCAGAGCTTTTTCTAGTACCTCTTCTTCCACCTCGGGCACCGGTTCTCGGCTATTGTCGAGAGCGAGACACTGGGATAAAGTGGAAATCCATTGGCTCAGGGTCTGCTGACCTTCGGGCAGCCGATCGACAACTTTAATCGCCTGCCGATAGAGCGTTAGCTTGCTTTTTGCAGCAGCGGATTGAAGATCCGATCCTAACAGGAAATCTTGGATCTTTTCATCCAAAGCATTGATGGCCGCCTTTTGGTCACTTACGATCAGAAGTCTTTGACCGGTATTCACACAGTGAATGAGCAGGTTCATAATGGCAAAGGTTTTGCCCGTTCCAGGCGGTCCTTCCAAAAGGACGATATCATGATGATTGAGCTTTTCGAAAATTTCGACCGTTGACTGTGGCAAAGCTCCCGGGCAATGGAAGGACGTATAGAAGCTTTTGGATTGCTGGGACGCTTGCCGAAGTTCCGGCGTCAAGAACTGCCCCAAAAGCGATCGATAGAAGCGTTCTGGATACTCGTCGGCAACGGACTGAATGCGGTCAATGTCCTGCTCGAGTGCTTGAGCCACGGGGGACGTATGATGGGATGCCTTATAAAGGGCGACCGATTCCAAGTCACATTCTATACCGATGAGTTTCAGGGTGCCTAGAATCCCACCTTTGCCATTTTCACCAGGGAGTCCAAGCAAAATATCGCGAGTCCGATGGAACACATCTTCGGCAACCGGCAATTGTTTGTAAATGGAAAGTTCAGCAAATCGGCCGCGAATTTCAATCTTTTGCGATGTGAGCGTTTGAAAAAAATGTTCCAGAGGATCCATGCCGCTGGCATTTTCAGCGCCGAAACTCTCGACCAGTGCGGTCAAGGCCAGATGATTCAGATAAATTTCTGCTCGACGTGCCGGATGAATGAGAATCAAACGCCCCGATTCTTCAACGGTGACCTTCATGTAATACAAAGGAAAGCGAAAGGTCTTGAGCTTGCCTTCGCTTTTGAAGATAGCATCCATCATTTCCAGGCCAAGGAAGAGTTCGGCACTGCGATCCTGCAGAAACGATTCACGCAAATAGGTTGCTTCTTCGGTGCTCAGTTCACAGGGAAAAGGCATTTTCGCTAGTGATTTAATATCCGAGCTTTTCAAAGGCAGGGGGAAGGTTTTCGCTGTGGCGCCCCGCTTGGTCTGATCATCCGCTGTCTTGGGCAATCGATCGGGTTGGGTGGAGGGCCCATTTTGAAAGAGCGTCCCATAATCCACGGTATAGGTCTTGTCGCCATCACGCTGACCGAGTTTCGGCTTAAACTGACTGACGCTATCCTTTTTACCAGCAGACCCAGCGCCACTGCTTGTATCGAGTGCTAGAGTTCCATCTTTATCTGGGTCCAGATCTGGGCGTCTGTCCCCGGCCTTGGTGCGCATGAGGGGCACATATTCATCGACCTGGGACAGGACATCACGTCGCAAAGAGAGCTGACTGGTGATGCTTTCGCTAGCTTCCGTAAAGGAAAATTGAAAGAGTTTGTGATAGCGAACCAGTCGTTCAAAAAGATCGTTGGTATGCTTTAACTCGGGCTGATAGAAAAGCTTAGCAAGGCCTGGAAAGGCTTCGACGGGAAGGGTGAGATAGCCGGTGGAGCCCTGTAATTTGACCATATCTTGGATGATGATTTTTGCGACATCACCTACCGAGGGGCGAATTTTATAAATTTCTTGATCTTTAAAATAGATTCTTTTTTCTAGCTCCACTACCGCGTCCTGGCTTTGCTGATAGTCTCGATAAAAGCCGATAAAGCTCGATCGAAAGCGGTCGAAAAGTTCTCTGGGTATGACCAATCTTTCGTTCTTTGCCTTGTTTTCTAGGACATAGATGTCGGCACCTTCAGGGAGGGGAATACGCGTGAGGATGAATTTAAAATCCTTATTCAAGCGGAAGCTCAAGCCGCTTTCAGCATCCTGTTTAAATAGTGTGTTTAAAATTGCCAAGCTTTTGCCCCTCGTTAGGTTCCGTCAGGAGGTCAGTTCGGTGGTTATTTGATCAGGAGAGACACTCGGCGATTGAGAGCCCGCGCCGCTTCCAGATCCGGTCCTTGTTTCGACTCGACAGTTTCGATCGGCCGGGTTTCAGCATAACCGACCACCCGCATACGTTGTCCCTGAAACCCCAGGTCAAGAAGATGATTGATAACACTGCTGGCTCTTCGGCCGCTGAGCGACCAGTTGGTTTCAAGATTGGGATCGCCATCGATTTTAAAGA
>JBGSRE010000613.1:0-3826 GCA_041737755.1 Oligoflexus sp. | reverse complement strand
TAAGGAACTCTTTCTCACCCGTATGAGTCGTATCGTCCAGGCCGGCCGTGCCAAAGACGAGAAGAGTTCCACCAGTGCTTGGACCAGTATCGAAACCTTGCTTCAGGGCTTGAAAGAATGCAGCTCGATTGATCACGGGGTGGGCGTCACGCTCTTGCAGGATCTGCAGCAGGTCTTGCTGCAAAGTTTCCCCGTTTGGGTGTGTCGCAAGCAGGCCGTTTCGTTCCTATTCCCCGCCAAAGAACAGCTCTTTGATCTGGTAATCATTGATGAAGCAGGCCAGTGTCGGGTGGATGATGCCATTCCCCTTTTATATCGCGCGAAAAAACTTATGGTCGTCGGTGACGACAAGCAGACTGTCCTCGACAAAAATTCCAGCATCGATGACTTTCTTTTCCGCGCCTTCAACCTGGAAGATCATCTTCGCCAGACTCAAGCCAGGGGCATGAAGGGTGGTGGTTCGCATATCTTCGGCTTAGTGAAATCAATCAAGCAGGCCGAAGTCATGCTGGATGAGCATTTCCGCTGTCCTCCTGATATCATTCAGTACTCCAATCAGTATGTCTACGATTCTAACCTTAAGGTGATGCAATGGAATCACCGGGACTTGCCGCCATCGGTGATCGTCGATTATAGCGAAAAAGACGCCACCACCAATAGGAAGGCCACCAGCGGTAAGTTCAAGGATATTGAAACGGATCTAGTCGATCGCTTCTTTGAATTTGTGGCCAGTTCCATCAAAAAGATAGAAAAGGAATTGGGTCGAACCATCAACCTGGAAACGGAAGTCGCTCTCTGCTATTTTTTGCTCAAGAACGAAGCCTATATCAAAGAGAAGAAGACTCAATTTTTGCAAAAAATGGCTCGAGGCAAAGATGTCCTTGACGGTGCAGGAGCGGCTCTACAGGGTAAGGAACGGAACTTTATCTTCTATCTTTGGGATATCAATCGAGGCAACATGCGAGCCTTCCGGCAAGGCGATGATCCTGATAAACGCAAAGGCGAACTGAATGTCTTGATGAGTCGACCCAAGATGCGTGCCTATCATTACCTGCATCCCGATTTTGAGTCGCTAAAGCATGAAACGGCGACAATTACCGACTATCTTTGGTCAGTCTATTTAGGCCAAAAAAAGAAGAAAGTAGAGGACGTCTATGAGCCACGAACCAAAAGGCCCAGCGCTGAATTTCGGCCTTGGCAGAGATCCAGTGGCGAACTGATCCGGGCCGTGCTAGGCCAGATGCTATCCAGAAAACACCAAGATAGGTTTCAAGCTCTGCTCGATCGAGCCCAGGTCAGCGTAGTCGTCGGTGATCCAAAACGGAAAATCGATCTGATGCTTCTCGGAGCCCACGTAAGGGCGCCTTCCCTAGCTATTGTTGATCTCGCCACCTTTGAATATGAAAAATATGGGGCATCCGCGATTGCCGATTACTATTTTCAGTTGAAAAGAGCTGTTCCGCCCATCGAGCCCTTTTTTGTCTTCCTGCATGAGCTTGCTGACGAGCGTTCAGAAAGTTTCCAACTGCTGAGAAGTCGGATGGAGCAGCTCCTGGAAACTGATCGATAGAGTCTTTATCCAGCTTGGCAACTCGCTTAAATGAGTCTGGCTAAAATCCAGGATTTAATGGCTTTTTGAGGATTCCTACAGTCAAGTCTTGAGACTTCGGATTAGCCTTTCCTTGTATGCCTCGCCTCGTTGTAATAAAAGCATCCTAGGAAGACCATTCCTTTCCAAAAACTTCCTCCCGAGGTCCATTTTGGCAGTGAAGTTTGAGCCTCGTGCCTATCAGACTCAGGCCGTTCAATCTGTTATTCAAGCCTTTACCCAGGGTCAACGGCAAGTTTTGCTGCGTCTGCCAACTGGCGCCGGCAAGACCGTCATCGCCGCCTTGATCCTAGAAGAAATGCTGCAGAGAATTCCTGGACGCCGCATGCTGTTCCTGGCCCATCGCAAAGAAATCGTCGATCAAACGGCCGACAAAATCAGCCAGCAGATCGGCGCCCACCTCGTTGCAGTAGAACAGGCCGAGCGCCGGGCTGCAAAGGATGCACGGGTCGTGGTGGCGTCCATTCAAAGCCTCTCCGCACGTTTGCAAGACTATGCGGCCGAGGATTTTGGTATTCTCATCGTCGATGAATGCCATCATGCCTTTGCCAAAACCTGGATGGATACGATTGGCCATTTCGGCAAACAAGGTAACACTCTGCTCCTGGGACTCACCGCCACTCCCAAACGAAGCGATGGTCGCTGTATTTCGGAACTCTTTCCAGAAACTGCTTTTGAAGTGTCATTGGGTGAACTCCAAGAGCAAGGATTTCTGGTTCCAATGGATTACTGTACGATCGAAGCCACTTTGGGTTTGGGCACACTGGCCACGGATGCGACGGGTGATTTTCAATCCACGCAACTGGCTCGCATGATGAATACCCCAGAACTCCGTGCCCTGCTCCTGCGAGCCTGGTTGGAAAAGGCCAAAGGCAAAAAAACTATAGTCTTCTGCGCTTCCATAACTCATGCCAAGGAGCTGACCCAGGATTTTCTTGAACAAGGGTTGAATGCAGCCTTCATTTCTGGTGAAAGCAGCGATCGGGATGAGCTGATTCAAGCTTTTCGCCAAGGGTCCATCACGATACTGAGTAACTATGGAGTTCTCACCGAAGGTTTCGATGATCCTTCCATTGCCTGTGTGCTCCTGGCCCGGCCCACTCGTTCACCACTGCTTTACAGCCAGTGTCTCGGCCGCGGTCTGCGTCCGCATCCTGGCAAACAGGTCTGCACGGTCATTGATATCGTCGATCGTCAGCAGCATCAGCTGCAGTACAATGTATTCGAAGCTGCCGGCCTGCCCCGCAGCTGGCAAGGTTCGGGCAAAGACCCTCTGCGTGAAGCCCAGGCCATAGCTCGCATTCGCATCACTGATCCTGGTGCCTTTCTCAAAATCCAAAAGGCTCTTTCCTTGGACGAAACGCAAAGGATTCTGATGGATCTTGATCCGAATACGGTAATCGCTGGCATTGACGGCATGCCGCTGCTTCGCTATCAACCGCTCTGCCAAGGCCAAATCCTGCCCCATGCAGAGGCCTTGGCTGTGACGGAACAGCTTTTTCATGAAGGCGGCATCACCGCTCAAGGTCTGCACATCGATTCAAGCGAACTTAAGGCGATTCTATCAGAAGGCGAAGAGGGCAAGGTTAATCCTTATCTTGCCTGGCATATTCAGCGCTCCACAGGTCTGGCTTTGAACATCAGCTTTCAAGCACGCCCCTTGCCTCCGCCAGAGCCCGAACTTGCCTTCGTTCTATCGTCTCCTCCGATGCCGATGCTAAGAGAGGCGGCACGAACTCTGGTCATGGAAGACCTGCTGCCATCACCTGCAGCAAAGGCGCCAGCGCAGCTTGGACTCAAAGCTCGTTTGGAAAAAATAATCCGCGATGGTCCTTCACTAACGCCATCGGCAGAAAGCCCAGCCCCTGTGCCGGTCGTGAAAGAACTCAGCCAGGGGTCCTCGATTCAAGAAAAACTCAAGGCGATTAAAGCCGACTTTGCGCAGCGCAATCGTTCCTGAGACACCCACCTTACAGCCCATACAGCTCAAGCTCTCCAGCCTTTCAACAGCCAATGAATCACCATTGCTTATGCAATGCTGGTCAATGATTACTCGCACTAATATATAATTCCTAATACTTTCAGCACATTAAAATATTTTATAAAAAATCAACTGCCAATTTGACATTAACCAAAATAGCTCGTACAACCCATGCAGAACAGGGCTTTCGGTGAGCTCTGACAACTCCAAGCTGGGCCCTATATGCTGTTGCTGTC
>JBGSRE010000696.1:0-3524 GCA_041737755.1 Oligoflexus sp. | reverse complement strand
TGCTGACTCATTTACCTGCTTTTTGGCCAGATGCTGAGCTGCTTTACGTTAAAGCGTCGAATGGTCTAAGATTAAGTAAAATCATCGATTCCCTTATCACTCTGAAAGACCATACCCACTCGACGGCGAAATTCCGTGACTTCCGTTTTGGAACGATAGATGTCGGTGCCTTCGAAGAGGACTTCACCTTCTTGTCTGAAACTATCGATAAAATCGTTCATGCGATTGAATGTGCGAAGGATCGTGCTCTTCCCGCAACCAGAGGGCCCAATCATGGCCGTAACAGTCTTTTTGGGAATCTTGAGACTCACATTTCTTACGACCTTTTTTTGGCCATAATAGATATTCAGATTTCTGGTTTCCAGAATTGGACCGCCTAAGCTCATTTCTTGGCTCCCCATTTCGAACGGATATAGATTGCTGCTGAGTTACATATCAGCAAGAAGAAGAGCAGAACGATAATCCCTGCTGCAGCCAGATCGTGGAATGCTTGCTGAGGTCGGGATGTCCAGTTGTAGATCTGAATCGGCAAAGCTGTGAAGCCATCAAAAACACTCGTAGGGACGAATGCTACATAAGTAAGAGCGCCTAAGATGATCAGAGGCGCAGCCTCACCCATAGCCCGAGCCATGGCCAAAATTACACCGGTGGCGATACCGGGAACGGCAGCAGGAAGAACATGATCGCGGACAGTTTGCCATCGAGACGCACCTAAGGCAAAAGCTGCCATGCGAATCGAGTCGGGAACACTTTTGAGAGCTTCCCGCGAAGCTATAATGATAACCGGCATAACGAGAAGGCTCATGGTCAGTGCCCCCGCCAATACGGAGCGCCCAAGAGCCATGAATCGAACAAACACGGCGAGTCCGAGCATCCCGTAAATAATGGAAGGCACTCCGGCTAGAGTGGAGATCGATAGTTCGATGATGCTGTTGACGCGATGTTTAGCAGCCAGTTCCTGAAGGTAAACTGCGGCGCCTACTCCGAAAAGCACGGCAAAGAAGAGGGTCATGGTCACTAGCCAAATACTGCCAAAAATCGCCGATTTAAGCCCAGCTTTGGCCGCAAAGCGCGAGGGGAAATTGCTCAAAAAGTCCCAGCTGAGACTGCTGGCCCCGTCCAAGGTGATGCTCGCTACCAGATAAACTAGCATCAAAAGCGCGGCAATGGTGGCCGAAAGTATGGCGACGGTAAAGACTCGCTCTTTCATCCGTCTGCGTTTGGCATTGACTTTAAACAAGGCACTACTTTCCCGATCGGGCATGAGGAGATCCTGTCCAGACATGACTTGATGATTTTTGACGCTCAAAGCGCCTGGCAACTCAGTCATTCATACTTCCTTGCGTAGCGTTTGACAATGAATTGCGACAGCATATTCATGGCTAAGGTCATGAGAAAGAGGACCAGGCCGACAGCAAAGATAGACTGATACTCGATGGATCCATGGGAGATGTCGCCCATACTGACCTGGGCGATATAGGCGGTCATAGCCTGGACACCCTGGAAAGGATTCAGGGTCATGTTAGGTGTTCCACCTGCAGCGAGCGTCACCGCCATCGTTTCACCAATGGCTCGCGAAAAGGCCAGGATAAACGAGGCGAGAATGCCGCTCAAAGCTGAGGGAACGACGATATGCAAAACAACTTCTGATTTGCGTGTTCCTAGTGCGTAAGCGCCATCTTTTACAGCTTTCGGAACGGCCCGGAGAGAGTCGTCACAAATGGATGCAATCGTTGGCAGCACCATGATCGCAATGACGATAGAAGCACTGGCAGCGTTGAAAATTTCGACATCGTCAAAGAGGAATTGCAGGAATGGTGTGACATTTGTAACAGCAAAATAACCGTAAACGACAGAGGGGATACCGGCCAGAATTTCTAGCACAGGCTTTAAAACTTTTTGCCACCATCCTTCTGCATATTCAGCGGTGTAGATGGCGATGCCCAAGCCAAGCGGTAGGGCAATAATTAAAGCACCAAAGGAGATCAGCAAAGTTCCCGTAACCAGCGGAATGACCCCAAAGTGTCGGGGTTCGAACAAAGGTGCCCATTCCGTTGTGCCAAAGAACTCCAGAGGGGATATGTGTCGGAAGAATTGCAGGGACTCTTCCAGCAGGATGAAGATAATACCTAAGGTCGTGAGAACCGAGATCAAGGCGCAGATAAAAAGCGACTTGATAACAAGTTTCTCACGAAATCTTTGTACGGAACTGATCTTGGCCCACTGCCGGCTGGTCACCTTGCGCTCCGATCTTGGATTTTAGTGCGTTTGCTTAGGAGTACCTGCGGTCACGCTCTCGAATTTTTTCAAAGCGTCAACATAGACATTCTCTTTGAGAGGAACGTAGCCGACTTCTTTGGAGAGTTTGGCGGCATTCTTCAGCATAAAGTTGACGAAGGCTTTTACTTCAGGGCGTTGGGCTGATTTATTACTCACATAGACGATGAGTGGGCGGGCTAAGGGGTAGCTGCCGTCTTCAATGGTTTTTTCTGAAGGAGAGACGGCTTCATTGTCTTTGCCCAAAGCGATTGAGTGCATCGAATTCTTATTTTCTACATAGTAAGCATAGCCAAAGTAAGCCATTGCAAATTTATCTTTGGAAACGCCTGTTACCAGAACATTGTCATCTTCGCTGGCGACATAGTCATTGCGGGATAAGCGAGCGGTTCCCATGACGTGTTCTGTGAAGAAGTCAAAGGTACCCGAATCGGCGCCTGGTCCGTAGAGTTTGATGGTTTCATCTGGCCAGCTGGGATCAATGTCTTTCCATTTTTTGACGCTGCTGCCGGGCTGCCAGATGGCTTTGAGCTGAGCCATGGTGAGTTTGTTGGCGAATTTATTAGCAGTGTTCACTACAACGGAAATTCCGTCATAGGCTACAGGCAGCTCCGTGTACTCAATTTTGTTGTCTTGAGCTTTTTTGGCTTCTTCTGGTTTCATTTTGCGCGAGGCATTGGAGATGTCGATTTCGCCTGCAGCGAATTTCTTCATGCCGCCGCCAGTTCCAGAAAGACCCACTGTAACGCGAACGTTGGGATAGAGTTTTTGAAATTCTTCAGCAGCGGCTTCGGCGATTGGGAAGACAGTGCTGGAACCGTCAAGCTTGACTTCACCTTTCAGGTTTTTGTCAGCTTTTTCAGCGGCGAAGCCGTGGCATCCCATAGCCAATACTGCTAGTGTCATCGTGAGGTTGCGTAGTTTCATGCTTAACTCCCAGTGGTTAGCTCTCTATAGAGGGCGTCTTCAACTTGCAGCGTGTTCATACACAAAAACTGTAAAAATTCGATAAAGGCCGAAAGAAACTGTGTTGATGGTCAAGGGCGGCAACCAAACCACCCCCAATACCTGATCCGCAACTTAGAAGTTCTAGCAGATATAGTCTCGCGGTTGGCGGATTTATACCTATAAAGTGGCAAAGCTTAAAGAGAAAAAAAGTCAAACCGAGGGGAGGCGCACCGTGAATGTCGAGCCCCGGCCTATATCACTGTCGACGGCGATACTTCCCTGGATTTGAATGACTAAAT
>JBGSRE010000688.1:0-3322 GCA_041737755.1 Oligoflexus sp. | reverse complement strand
AAACTCGGCGATCTCCTGCAACTTTACGGTCAATTCTTTGAGGTTGATGCTGCGTTCCCAGTGCGATCGATTCATTTCGATATCACTTGCTTCTGGACGGGCAATAGTGAATGGAGCCGGAGCATTCCACATGGTACTGGCCTCTTCCGTCGCGCCACCGCTATCGGCGTGGAAAAAGGCTTGAATCACCTGGCCCTGGTACATAAGAATCTGCCCATCCGTTGCAAATACTGCGCTATCAGTATTCTCATTATGGTGAGTGATGCCAGTATAGGCTTGGTACATTACTGTATCGTCGACGTCCCAGAGACGATTCGGAACAAACCGGCGAGCCCGTGTCAGATGAAAGATAGCATAAGTTCTGGCGGCAACAGCCTGGCTTTTAAGAGTTTCCATTGGCCAGTGATGAAAGACTTCGGAAGGCACCACACCGCGGAGGTAGCCTCTGAGACTCAAGACATTGATCGCCTCCAGAACCAGCCGATCCTGTCTTTTAGCAGCATAGACATAAAGCAAGCCTGAGTAACTCAGCTCACGTCGAGCTTCATCAAAATTTCGCTCCAGGGTAAAATTTTCGGGACAGTCGATGATCACGGGATGGCGCAATTCCTGAGCAGAAAGCTTTACAAGATGTTGGTTTTTGGCGAGAACGCTGCTAGCTAGAATTTGATTTTCTTCAGCTTTAAAGATAGTGCATGGATTTTCGGAACGTACCGTAAACTGATCCTGAACTTCATCACGTCCATGAGGCAAGTAGTCTCTTTCATGGGGAAAGATTTTTACCCGAATCGTACTCGAGGAATTGATGTCATCGGCTCGAGGAATTTTTATCATATAAAGGCTGGCATCGTCCTCTTCGTCTTCCCCCGATTTTCCAGCAGAAAAACCTGAGCTTTGCCAGAGAGTTCCGGTGACGAGCAAGAGTATGAAAAAATCCAATAGCTTATTCATAAGGCCCCCGAGGTCCTGTTAAGGACTTGGAAACTGTTTGCTTCGATGAAGCTTAGATACCTCAGTACAGATTTGTTATAGGGAGTCTTGCAATTTTTGTGTAATTGATAAGTATCTGATCCTATAGGCTGTAATTCGACCTAAAAAAGCCTTTCGTCAAGCCTCTAGGCACTAAGTTTTGGTCTACCCAAAGTGTGATTCTATGAGGACTGAAAAGGAAAGAATTGGCCCATTCAATGCCCAGTATTCACTGGTTTCCGGCCCAACTCATTACCTTTGAAGAGCCCCTCTTTCGCGTTTCAACTGTCACAGTTTTGGTGAGTTTAAATGCCTGTTCCTTAAAGGATTCATCTGTATCCATTGCCTTTCGAGTTTCGAGTTAAGCGACTCGAACCATGATCGAAATATATTTAGGTCAAACAGATACCTTAGAGCAGAATCGTGACGGGGAGACTCTGCTGCATTTTTTTGCAGTTGTTCAAAAATGAAGCGGATCAGAGTCTCTAACTGCATATTTCTCTGCAATAAATCCCCATAAAAAACTGAACTCAATAAAAACTTGTAAATGTGATTGCAGTATTCTTTCAGTCATCCTATCTCTCCTTGAATATATTTTAAGGTATATCAACACACATAAAGGGTGTATCGATGGAGAATTTGTTAGATGTCGTTAGTTTTCCTTCCCTCATTGCTCGCTTGACGGATAAAAAATTTTTGGAGCTGGAAGAGGATGCCTGTCAGTTTATTTATGAGGATGAGTATGTAGCGGTTGGCAACCTTGTGCGGGATCAGCAGCTTCGATCTTCCAAAGCTCTCAATCTTTCAGTTGAAGAAAGAGAATTTGAATTGTTGGTCATTTCTTCAGCAATTCATGCAAACATCACCGGTTCGGTCAACCTTGCTTGTGGTTTCCCAGACCTCACTTTTGAACAGAATATGAAGCTGGCGGCAACTTACAACGGTAAACAATTGAGTTGGCAGGACCCGACCGGGCGGAAGAATATCTCCATCAAAAGAGTCGTATGTTTCCGTGAATCCATTGGCCATGCCGTCGGGCTGAAGCAGGAAATGCTAGTCCCTGGTAAACTGCTATCCATTTCCATTGGCTATGGCACAGTGGAATCGGTGCTGCTGCGGGAAGATGGTCAGCCGATCAAGAATTCTATTCATTCTATGAAATCGGGGATCCGCCATGCGGTGAAGGAGTTTCGACGTCGACTTCTCAATGGTTTTGCGATTCGTGAACCAGATTCAGCGGCGGGCAATGATCAGATTTATGATGAGTGGCTTTACCGTTCATACCATGGCATGAATTATCCTAATTTGAATAGCAATAGGGGGATCATTCCTGGTGAAGATCTCAAGATGATCGCCGATGAGGTCTTGGAACAGTATGCGAATGAGACTCTCAGGCCGCATTTTCGTTCTCTCCTGGACTCTCTGGAAACCGATGACCTTCGTTTTGCTATTACCGGTGGTGGTTCCATTTATTCGCCCATTCAGGCTGCAGCGAAGAAAGCGGCTGAGAGTCATAATGTATCCTATGTCTATGTTCCTCGTGAATTGGCGATGAAGTCTGCTGCTGTCGGCTATAAAAAAATCATCGGTCTGGCAGCTGATGCTGGCACCTATCTTATTGCCGATTTTGGCAATTCCAATACGGTATGCACCTCGCTGGCGAAGGGAAATATGCATTGAGAAAGAGCCAAAAAACCAAAACAGTCAGTGTTTATCTTTCAGCGCTGAACCCCTTGGAAGCAAAAATTGCCAAGGCTGTTGAAGAAAAGCGTCCGATTCAAATCGCTGACTTCCTCTATGTGTCCGGTCCGGAGCTGGTGAAGACGCTTGCTATCAAGGGCCTCGTTATGGTGGAGCGAGAATTCCCTGAACAATTCGATGCCATGACGACGGATTCTCTCGAAAAGCCGACATTGGTGAAGAAGAAGCGAGTGGTTCATGAGCGGGCCGACAAGAGCGCTTTGGATATGTGGGGTGGAGCCACCACCTGATTGCAATGTTCGGCCTCGCCCATGGCGTCGGCCACCTCAGCACTTTTAACTTGCCTGAACGAAGTGAATGCCCGTGCCTCTGCCTAGCCGCGGAGCGGCGGTGCCTGATTTAAGAATTTCGGAATGCAGGCACTCGCTGCGCTAGGCAGGGGCACGGGCATTCACTTCGTTCAGGCAGAATGAAGAAGGCCAGGGAACTTTGTCGTTTTGCAGTGGCCGACGCCGTAGGCGAGGCTCAATGTTCATATCCCAGCTCGCTTTGACTGCTTCGGTTGAACTGTCAAGGCGAGAGCTCGTTTCGTGGTTTAAACGCTGAGCCTTGGGCATAGTGCCTAAAGCAAGGGAAGCTCCCTCTATAGCGG
>JBGSRE010000607.1:0-2125 GCA_041737755.1 Oligoflexus sp. | reverse complement strand
ATGCGTGCCGCGTCGGCGCCTAGAATGGGGTACTTCAATTTACGATCGCCTGGCATTTCATAGCGCAGACTGATGGCACTGGCGTCGCTGGGAGCTGTGCTGAAAGTAACTCTTTTGTTAGCAGGATCGTGCGCGTAGTTGGTGACCTTTTTATCATTGACCCAGACTTCCAGGCTGCCCGGAACGAAATTTTGCACGTAATTAAAGACCTTGCGGAGGGCCACATTATCCCTATAGCGAAGTTTTATCTGGGCATACTCGGGAGGAATATTATTGAGCTCCAGACGCTGCGAAACTTCATTATAGGCATAAAGAGTTTTAGCCAGTTTTTCGCCGTTGATGAACACATCAAAGCTGGACCCATCCGGTATACGCGAAGGATTGAAGGCCTTCACCATGGTCACGGGACTGTGCTTATAAGCAACGGTCAGGCTCTGGGCGGTTTCTGGTACTGCCTCCAGAATGGTCAAAGTGCGGCCCGAGACGGAAAAGCTATTGATTTTTCGACCATCAAGGCTGATGTCAAGGCTGGTCGCCACAGCCGGATAGTTCAATTCAAACTGGATATTGATCTTCTTCCTTACATTCAATGAAATCTGTTCCAGCACCGAGCTGTAGTTGGACCGGCAGACGTCGGATGAAATCCCACCCGTATCGTTGACCATGCGTAGATATTCCGAAGGATTGGGCGGATCAAGGTAACCACCGGAGTTTTCGCAGTCGCGATTCGGATCGTTCGGGTCAGCCGTGACGTTGGGTGGTTCCTGCAAAAGGAGGAAGGCGTTGAAGTGGGTATTGTAACCAACTCGATCGTAGTAGTACTGGGCCGATTCAAAAGGAGCACCAGGGCAGCCTTCATTGGAGCCGCTGCCGCAGTTCTTTTCGTCAGTAATCATCAGGATCGAACGCTGAGAATCGGCGCGTAGCCATTCATTGCTGGTGCTGGCACAGCCCTGAGCTGTCATGGCATCCGCTGCCATTTTAATGCCTTTTTCGACCGGATCACCACCTTCACCAATCTTGATCAGATTTTGAAAATCAGCCTGAGCTTTGGTCGGATTTGCATCGTAGTCGGCCCTTGTAATGTATTTGCGTCCATCGCTGGTGCGGTTGAGGCAAGCCGATGTGGTCGTGACCACTGCGATGCGCCAGTTGGTGTTTGACACATACCTCAGAATACTTGGCAAATTCTGGCTCAAACGATTCTGATAAGGGCCCATCGAGCTCGAGTTGTCCATCACGATCAGGAGATCAAAGATACCCGCTTCGGCGATCGAAAAGGACTGCTGGGCAATGGTCCCATTGTTGCCTTGAGTAAAGAGATCCTCAAACACAGCCCGATCGATCTGCTGGCTGAGTTCTGCTGATTTAGGCGCCTGAACCAAGAGAAAATCCTGCTGAATCAGGTTAAACCCACTGCTGATCGTGAGCTCAGCTTTCGCTAATTGGCCAGCTTCGAAAGTTTTAAGATACTCAGGAGCAGCATCCGCCGAGGCTTCCGCTGGGGGGCCACCATTATCATCCAAACTCCGGAAGTAGGTCTTATCAGGGCCGCAGCCAGCAGCCATGCTGAAGCCCATAAGCACACTGAGTAGAGAATAGCGTGAACGTGTGTGCAGAGACATGATCTTTACCTCTAGGCTTGGGTTCAACGCTGCAACTTATCATCGTCTTGCAGCTTGAGGTTCTTTCGGCCAAGAAAGTTTCGGAATGCTAGTGTCCCCATCCCAACTTGAGAGCGAATCTTTCAGTGAAGTAGAAACTACGGAAACCTTGGTGAAATATGGCCTGACTCAAGATTGGATTAAAAGCGTGAGCCATGGCCATTTCACCAAGCAAATGCTCGAGGCTCGAATCAGTCTTTGATTTGCGTGTCCTAAAGGAAGAGGACGATTGAAAAATCTGGCCTCGTCTCGGGCCTGAGCCTTGGGCCAAAGGCGGAGGCGAGGACCGAAAAGCAAAAGACAGCGGCCTTCTGCGCTCCGCGCTTTCCGCCTCAAGATGCCAGCTTGAAGTGCCGATAGCAGAAACAACGGGGGGCTTAAGTATGGACCAGGGATGTTTAAAAATGCTTAGATGGCCGATTTATATGAGTGTTTTCATGGGCTTGAACCTTCTTGCAGGC
>JBGSRE010000646.1:0-4534 GCA_041737755.1 Oligoflexus sp. | reverse complement strand
GGCTGAGAAGGCTAAAGATGTTGGTAATTGCATTAGTTCTGGCAAATCAGATTCCTTCTGTCGAAATGCCTTTGGAGCCAATACCCCTGCACCCGAACCCAAAAAGGGCGAGCAGCCCTGAAAGCCAGAGAATGTTAATCCCGTTCCATTAAAAGATGGCGATGATATTTTTAAGCCAATCCTAACCCCAAAGGGATCAGGCAGATCCGTGGGAGGGTCTCCAGAAGAGCGTCTCGCAATCGAACTTAGCAACGAGATCAACAGGGAGGGAGACAAATTAAAAAAGGCCCAAACAGCCTCCATCAAAAAATACCTAGCCGATGAGGATGCAGGCTATGCGGAGCAGTTGTGTGACGAAGAGCTTGAAAAATACAAAAATGATTCGTTCAACGGAACCATTAATCCTATTGATCAAGAAGTCGATATTGCAAAGGTGCTTGGGGTGACTTCACTTAAACAGTTCCGTGACTGTATCGTTTCAGGAAAAAGTGAGTCTTTCTGCAAGAAAGCTTTTGGAGTTGAAAGCTCAAAAGAAGAATCGCAGTAGCAGAAAATTTCAAAAGCTAGGCAAAGGCTCATGATCTTTGGGGCTATTATTCAAGCCTCTATTCATTTTTTATCATTGCTGGAACTTACAGGCGATTTGTGCACAGATTTAGGATCATTTGGTGTTTAAAAAACAAAAAGGCAGACCCCGAGCTGATCGCTCATGTCAAACGCCTGTTGGGTGGAACGACGGCCAAGGCTTTCTGATCTCTGGCTTCTTAAGGCTGTTCCCTAAAAGAGCAGCCAAAGTCCAAGGTAAGGTTCGAGCCACCGATCCCGCCATGGATTGCCTTCCAACTTTGTAGATTCAGTTTCCACGCCTGATGCCACTTGGGATTCACGATAATTCACTTCAATCAGCAAAACTCGTGGACCGAATCGTAGCCAGCTCGAACCAAAATGCAAACCTAAATCCACAATTGATCCCGATCCACCATAGTAGCTGGTGCTGGCATTCAGCGTGGGAAAATCATAGTCCAGTTTTGGTTTATACAGAAAAGTATAAAACAGTGACAAGTATTCCGCCCCCACATAGCCAAGGCTTGGCCCATATCCTGATAGAGTGATCCGGCTATCCTGGGCGTAGCTGTTATTTTGCAGCCAGGATGCGCCTAGCGATAGTCCATAGGGCAATCGCCAGGCGGCGGTGATAATCGCCTGCCGTTCTGAGGATTTGCCAAGGCCATCGGGAGTCTCTTCCCAGTGGTAGCCGTACCAATAGGCTGGCATGAAGACGAAGGACGGCTCTCGACCCGCAGCCTGCATTTGAGGCGGGATAGTGATGAAGAGCAGGGCCAGCAGAAGCGAACGCATAAGAGTCACCTCAAAAAACAGGGGCCTACCGCAATTATCGGCAGGCCCCCGAATTTTATAAACATTGATATCAAGCTTTTATTATTGAAAGCCTATGAGTCCATGACCCTTGATCTGTCCACCAAGGCACTTGAACCTGGATGGTTTGGTTAGATTCTCGGCGATGACGGGCTTCAGAAGTAATTCATTCTTCACTGCATACTTACTGTTTTTATTATTGGTAATCACAACCTTGGCCTTTTTTGTCAGATAGAACACACCCAAAGTTTTCCACTCGCCATCAGTCGCATTCTCATCGATCGCGCAGTCCTTGTCCGCTTTATCGTTGGCGACTTTGACTTTGACCTTTTTTGATTCGGTCGCCCACTTGGCGAGGATCACATATGCACCGGGTTTAAAGTCGCTGTGCTTACCGATGCGGACGGTGGTTTTGTTTTCCTTAGGAAGTACAGAAATTAACTGTGACGCAGACGACTCATTCAAGGTCAGAACAGGTCGCGACAGGTCTTCAAATTCCTTACTGTTGGTAGTCAGTTCTTCACTCGGCTCTGGTGCGTGGACCGTTTCTAACTCTGGCATAGGATCGCTGCCCGAATTGGTCGCTATTGGCGTCGGTGATTCAATGGCAGGTTCTACGGTGTCCTCTGCCAAGAGTTCTTCGCTTGTTGAAGTTGATGGCGCGGGCTCTTCAATGGGTGGCGCGCTCCCCTGATGGCTTTCTGAGGTCTCTGGAGTTGTGCTGTTTGCCTGGGTGGAGGCTGTCGTCGATGTCGCGGAGGCAGGCACGGTTGCGGTCACCGCCTCACCTTCAGTCAGAACGCTATCGCCGTCAGCGAAGATTTTAATAAACGCCGCATCACCGGATTGAACGGATCGATTATCGCGAGTTGGAGTCGCATCGGACTCTGCTTCGGCAGCCAATTCTTCTTCGGTCATTTCCGCTTTTTGATTGTTACAGGCCAGAGGGGCCAAGGCAAGCAGCGCCAGGGCTAGTGCAAGCTTCATATGGCTATGGATGACAGACATAAGCAAGTCTCCTTAAAGGTCAGGATTTATGTTCCTCCAGGTGGCTCTTGGGTGAGCTTGCTCTTACAATCACTTTCGGCAGACGGACGGCCAATCCTCGTGCCTTTTTTTGGGTGGCTGAAAGATCAATCGATTTAGGGGGATAAAGATAGCCTTTGGAGGGAATTTTAATGCTCGAAAGAACGTTGCGGAATCGCGCCGTCAGGGTAGCTTGAATCCTTACGCTGAGTCTGTTGCAGCAATCCTCGTGCCTAGATTCTACCTGGTTAGCACCAGTTCGTTATGGGAACTAGTTGGTAATGGGATTCCCTTTGGTCACTTGGGATGATGTATGAGGCGCATCATCTGGTGCAAAGGAAAGGAAATTTATGCTGATGTTCACAACAGAAATCAAGACGACATCATCTGCTTTGGGCAGATAAAGGTTGCGCTCGAAATCCGCCGCTAGAGAAAGTCCTTTCCAAAAGGCATCGCCATCTTTTAAGCGACATTTCTTCATAACGATCATTCTGCTACGACTCAGCAAAGTCCTGTCGAAAAAAAAAACGCCGCAAACCCCGAGGGGCGCGGCGTATTCTGTCTGCAGACGATTAAGGAGCTGCTTTGCTAATCTCACAGTTCACATAACTCAATCGGCTTGATCTTACCAGTTCCACACCATCCGCTTGATCTTTGAGCGAACAAGCATGGATCTGACCTATGATACCGGTATAGTCAAAGCCTGCTGCCAGATCATCGAAGGGCTTGGAGTCTTTTTTGAACCCGTAGATGAAGTCAGGAACCTGGCTGCTTGGTTGGGCTGCTTCGAAAGTTCCCCACTCCCCGCCAATCAACTGGTCTTCCGCATCGAACTCAAGGATGTACTGAAGATTGGAAGTTCCTCGCGAGTACCTCGTATCATAATCGGCAGTGTAGTCGATGCTTGGACTTTGTGGTTCGTAGGACCACTGGAGGTTGACATTGACTTCAGCAATCTTAGCCACACCAGATACCAAGCGGGTAGCTAGGTTAGGGTGTTTCTCCAGAGCCTGTTCAATGGACATGCTAGGCTTCACATTCACCTGAGCTGCATGCACAGGCTGATTCCATACCTGACCGCTCTGGGTCCGGTCGATCACAAAGCCGATCTTATCAACCTTCAATGCCTTGATCAGAGTCGTATGCAAAGTAGCGGGATTGACATCACCGCAACCGTTGATCTCAACCGAAGCCAGAGTGGTCGGCTGAGGAGCGCTTTGGCTAGCAACAAAGTTTTGGATCTGGCTCAACTTATCGCTATGGAAGTTCAACTTACTCCAACGACCGCTGGCTCTATCCAGATAGTTAAGCTCAAAGAGGTAGGAAATTTTTTGCTGCGTATCATGCAATTGGATGCTGTAAAGGCGGAAGTAAGCCTGGCGATTGAATACGCCGTAGATCCAGCTTGTGCCAAGCCACTCAGGTGTAATTTCTTCGATCAGTGAGAAGTTAGTTTTTTCATCGCTGGCAGTCTTTTGCAGATTGCCATAGATATTGCGACCGAGGGCGTCCACAGGTCCGCGACTGTCTTCATTGGTAACATCCAGATTGCAGCGCCGACCGATGAAATACTGGTCATTGCCTGGTGAGTAGTTGGCCCAGGCATAAGAGAGCAGGCCTCGGATATCGCCTTCCGTCATTAGGATTTCTTTGTCGTCCAACTTGATCTTGACGGCATGTTTGGGTGCTTCCGAATACAAAGCCGCAGGAGCCCAGCCGTGACAGATACCTTCCCACAAGGCCATTTTGTCATTCGGTACAGGAAGACGGAAACCTTCAGGTATATTAATGGAGCTTAAAAATGCCCATGCTTTTCCTGCTCCATAAGTTTCTACAAAATTCCAAATTCGGTTTGTAAGATCAAAGTTACTATCTCCCAAAAGAAGATCATATTTTTCTGAGGGAGCAAGGCGAGAGAGCTCTTTTTCACTCAAGTCATAAACGCGTGTGAGTTTTTCTTCGCGGAATTTCTTAAAATCTTTTACGTTCGTCTTCCATGAAAATAAGTTGTTCGGATCTAGAATCGATTTTTCATGATAATGGTTAGCGATTTGTCCTTGGATGAGTGGCCAAAAAGAACCGGCCCAAGGTTGTTGAGCAGCACTTGCTTTAGAGAGCCCGCGTGAGTCGA
>JBGSRE010000635.1:0-2489 GCA_041737755.1 Oligoflexus sp. | reverse complement strand
CGGTGACCCCATCGACCTTACGATAGAGGACAGCAAGCAGGGAAAACTCCAAAAAAGTGATTGGTTGTTTGCCGATGACATCGCCTCCAATCGGCAGAACCAATCCGCCTCCACCTAAAAGAACTCGATGTTCTGGTTCTCTTAATTGCCCACCATCAGCGAATATTTTAAAGAGCGAGCGCCGCGGCAGGACCAATAAGTCGGAAGGCAGTGGCAAACGCAATGGCACTGAAAAGTCCATGCCCCAAGTGTTGGCACGACCAGACAGCGGCAATCGAGGACGATCCAAACGCAGACGGGATTCGTCAAGATCCTGAGGCTGGAACAAGGCTCCCCCAGGAACTTCACCCTCCCGCTCCGAACCGCCCCAGAATACACTGCCATTCCACTGTAAGCCGGGCACTTCACAGTTCAGCTTAAACAGGCCGAAACTTCGTCGATAGCTAAAATTCTTCTTGGGAACCCAGGTGCTGAGTTCCTGTTCGGTATTCAATTGCCAACCACAGGTTCGCCGCTTCGGCCCGCGTAAAACCGTTCCAAAGGCCGAGGTCAGATGGCTTTCTTGACGAATACCCAGAGTTTGCCGCAATCTTTGTCGCATGAAAATGTCCAGCCAGGGCAGGCCCTTCACCACGGGACCTCTCTGGATGATAAGGTCCGACAGCCTTTCGCCCGGAAGAGTACGATCATCATCTTGAGCCACCTGGAGATTTATCTTGAGAGAGCGTTCTGGGATGGCCTGTTGCCAAAGTAAACGATAGCCGTATTTGCCAGTCTTAGGCTGATGAACGAGCGATCCGGTCAATCCCGTCCCGAGATAGCGGAAGAGTTGCCAACCGAGTTGCAGAGAGAGAGCATTGCCAGGCAGTTTTTGTAAAAACGGCGCCCAAAGAATAGTATAGGCATCATCCGCAAGGCTCCGGGCATTGCCGGGAAAAAACTTCAGATCGGGCCAGCCACTGCTGTTGTTAAAACGATCTCCATCAAAAATGCTGCGCTCGGGATCGATCTCGGCAAACGCTACATCCCGATAGGGGACAGCAAAGACGAGGGGACGCTGGGTATGGTCGGCTGCGACATGCTGTACCATGGTTTTTCCATCCCGAGTATGGACAGCTACATCGACGGGAATCCGCAATTCGCTATTGAATTCGATCTGCACTTGGGTTGCTTTTGAATCCTGCGCTTTGCCTACTTTCAAGAGTTGAGCATCCGGCCATGAATCACTTTGCCAATAGTTCCGCAAGATCTGTGAATAGACCCGATCCGGCCGATCGAACTTGTTCTGGAGAAGACCGATCACTAGGCTTGGCTGAAGAGCTTGTTTCGAACCTAAGGCAAAGATTTCTCTTAGGAATCGGCTGTACTCCTTGAAGCCCATTTCCTTCAGAAGGACACGAAGTGCCTGGCTGCTGCGAATAAATGCATAGGGTGGTCTTTGGAGAATATCCGGCAGCGATTTGACTTCACTATCGACCATCGCATTGTGAGGCTGAACAAGACTCAAGGTCGCCGCCAGCAGGTCCTGCACCTGAGCGAAACCAAGTTGAAACCAGGGATCTCGACCTTCAGGCCCTGTGAAAAGATTGCCATACTCAGCAGAATCACGCAAAAAAAGCAGACCCATACTATCAGCTAAGCTCTGGACCAACCAGTAGTCTTCCAATCGATGCACGCGAGCTTGATGGCCAAACCATTGATCGGCTAGAGCCAGAGTCATTTGCCAGGTATTCCAGTTCAAAAAATCTTCTTGCAAACTTCGCATCAATTCCTGCTGAGGACGATTGATAAGCACTAAGCCAGCAATGTTTACAGGCTCAAACTCCTCACTCTCGATCAGCAATAAATCCGCCGTTGGCCAGTCATTAAGAATTCCATAATGATGACGAAGAATTTGTTTCACTGTCTGCAAGTTTTTAAAAAAAGTAGCCGATGATGCCAAAAAGCGCAGTCGCAGGCCTTCCACTTCTGTTTCAAGGAGCTGAGCGTCCTGATAAAGGACCAGATAAAAGTCTCGACCTCGGTAGCGGATGCCTTGTTCGGAATTCTGCCCCGGATTGAGCTGGGACCAGGCTTCAGGAAGCTCTAATTGCAACTCAAACAAAGCTTCTGGAGCGATGCTTGGCAATTCTTCAGACTCCTCATCGGAACAGGTCGAGACAATTCGTGGATAGAAGTCGGTGATGATGCGAGGTCGTCCCGGATGATCCTTCCAGCCAGGCAAAGTCAATTCAAAGGAAAGTTGAATGGCAGCTGACTGAGGGGGACGAGTCAGGCGCCAATAGCCTGGCCTTACAAGCTGCAACAGCTCCGGGCGTAACCACTGCACCTGAGCACGGACTCGAGAGGCTTGATCTCGAATCGAATAGCCAGTCAAGGAGTGGATTTCTGCAGTTCGACGAAACGCTGGATCTTCCAAGGGAACATAGATACACATGTCTGGCTTGAAATCTTTATCTTCAATGCGCAGATCAACTTTGGCATTGCTT
>JBGSRE010000628.1:0-1864 GCA_041737755.1 Oligoflexus sp. | reverse complement strand
GGCGATCCAAAGTGGGAGTAGTCAGTTTCACTGCAATCACTTCAAGGCCATTTTTTTCTTGAAAGGACTGAATGCTTTCAATGGTCTTCGTATAGTATTCGTTGAACCAGGGTGATTGAATAAAGGGCGAGCGCATAAATTCCAGCGTATACGCATAGTCGCTGGCTTTGACGGGTTGCTGGTCGGACCAAACAGCCTTTGGGTTCAGACGATAGTAGACTGTGCGACCATCAGGATCGAAAGCCCAGTGAGTGGCAAGCATCGGCATCCATACATTATCATTGGGATGCAGCGAGACGAGGGACATATCATTTTCATCCAGCATGCGCCGGAAAGAAGACGAAGAATCAGGACCCACCTGCCTGAGAGTAAGGGGAAAAGATTCAATATAGGTGACAAGGCGGCCGCCAACTTTAGCGGAGGGACTGCCCAACGAACTCAGAGATTCCAGGGTTTCCCATTTGAGACGACTGGGAGGTTCAGCAGCTGACAGCGCACCAGCGCCGCTTGACAGAGCAAGAGCGAGCAGCAAAGCCTGGCAAAAAAAGCGCCACCGGACCATAGAGAACTCACCGATAGTTTTGTGTTTGCCTTGGATTCTGTTTGTTTCGGATAGCTTCGCCGATCATCGTCACTGCTGTCAAGAACACAAATAGACCCGCCAGAACTGGGGCAGCTATCCACCATGCTTGAGGTTTTTCCAAAGCCTGCTGAAGAAGATCACCCCAACTTGCTTCGGGCGGAGGCAAGCCAAAGCCCAGAAAATCGAGTGAAGTCAAAACCACCAGAGCTGCGGTGACTTGGAAAGGAATCAGCGAAAGCATGGCGGGTCCAATCGAGGGCAGGATATGAGCCCATGCCAAGCGCCATCGGGGAAGACCGAGGAGCTCAGCGGCCAGAATATAATCCAGCTGTTTGACTTGCAGGATCAAAGCCCGCAGATAGAGACTGAGGTTGGGCCAGGAGAAAAGGCTTAAAATCAGCACCAAAAGATATTTTTGCATCATCATCAAACTGGCCAGGGCAATGGCAATATAAAGGAAAGGAATAATGGTCCAGACTTCAATGAGTCTTTGCAAGGCGAGGTCCAGCCATGGGGGACCGAGGGCGCAGATCAGAGCGATGAACAGTGCGATCAGCCAGGTCAGGGCCAGATAGGCAAGACCAAGCAGCGCTGCGGTGCGAAAGCCATAAATAAAGCGAGCTAGGACATCGCGCCCACTGCTATCGGTTCCCAAAAGGTGAATGGCATCCGGTGGACTTGGGGGGGGCAGTGAGAGATCAATCGTCAGTGGACCGAAGGGGATCAGGGGCATGACGACGAGATCGGCACTGGCCTCATTTTGCCATTTTTTTTGCAGGGCCCGATAGTCAGTTTCCCAAGCATAGTCCTCACCAAAGGTCTGTCCAGGATAAAGCGAGCCAAGAACTGGAAAAAACCATTGTCCTTGGTGGCGAACGAACAAAGCTCGTGAATTAATCCAGAGCTCCGCGGTAACACTGGAGAGGACAAGCAGCAGAAGGGCAAAACCAAAAATTTTTTTCATCGAGCATCCTTTCTCCATCGAATCCTCGGATCAGCCAGAGAAAGACAAAGATCCGAAAGCAGATTGCCGACGATATGCAAAAGTCCGAGGATGGTGAGAATCCCGATCACCAGTGGATAGTCACGTTGGGTCAAAGCTTCAAAGCTCAAAAGGCCAAAGCCATTGAGGTTAAAGATGCGTTCGATCAGAAAAGAACCCGCGAAGATAAGACTCAATTGATGCCCAATTTGACTGATAACAGGCAGAATGGCCAAGGGCAAAGCGTGCCACAGTAAAGCTTGAAGGGTGCTGGCTCCTTTCGCTCGAGCCATCTGCAC
>JBGSRE010000581.1:0-1910 GCA_041737755.1 Oligoflexus sp. | reverse complement strand
GTGGATCATGGGGTCTTTGGTGTTCATCGAATCCTCCTCGCGAGCGCGAACTTAGTGCATGGCGGCAGAAACCGGGATGGCGCTGGATCGAGCCTGGCTTTGGCTAGGTTCTGGAGCGAGTTCCACCGGCTTCATACCCAGGCGAAGAAAGAGTTCTCGATCATGATCGTCGCCCGGGTTGGGGGTCGTCAGAAGTTTATCGCCCGTGAAGATGGAACTGGCGCCGGCCATAAAGCAGAGAGCCTGAGCCTCGTCACTCATTTGCGTGCGACCGGCCGACATTCGAATGCGGCTGGCAGGCATAATGATACAAGCCGTGGCGATGGTCCGAACCAATTCGAATACATCCAGGTCTTTTTCGTTGGCCAGTGGCGTGCCTTCGATTTTGACCAGAAGGTTCACAGGTACCGATTCAGGGTGGGGTGCCAGATGGTTGAGCTGCTCCAGAAGGCCAATGCGATCGCTTTTGCTTTCGCCCATACCGACGATACCGCCACAGCAGACTGTCATGCCGGCTTTTCTGACATTTTTTAAAGTATTGAGACGGTCATCGTAGACCCGAGTGCTAATGATATCCCCATAGTATTCCGGCGAGGTGTCGAGATTGTGGTTGTAAGCGTAGACTCCGGCTTCGGCCAAGTCCTGAGCCTGTTCTTCATCGAGCATGCCGAGGGTGGTGCAGACTTCCATGCCTAACTTACGCACTTCACGCACAGCTTCCAAAACCTGATCAAACTGCTTACTCTTTTTAGGAGGGTTTCGCCAGGCAGCTCCCATACAGAAACGGCTGGATCCATTTTCTTTGGCGCGCTGAGCCGCTGCGATGATATCAGCGACCGGCAGGAGCCCGTGAGATTCGACTCCCGTTGTATAGTGGGCACTCTGTGGACAGTAGCTGCAATTTTCTTTGCAGCCGCCTGTTTTGATCGACAGCAGTGTGCTCATTTGGATTTCGTCTTGAGCGTAATAACGGCGATGAACGCTTTGCGCCAGATACACGAGGGTGGTTACTGGCAAATCATAGATTGCCTGAATTTCCTCCCGAGTGAAGTCGTAGCGTGGTTCTCCCAAGGCCAATTGTTCTAGGTTCAGCATCTTGAAACCCCCTTTTTTGATCCTCCATAGGCGGACATACTTAGTACAATTCATGGGTGTTTGCGAGAGATATTGGAGAAAGTGATGCAACGTGGTAGCAATCTTAGCGCCTAAGTGATGACAGGTACGAAACGGCGATTGTACAATAGTAGAAATGTCAAAATTACCAATCGGGAGTCTTACGACCCATGTTGAACTTTGTATGGTATCGGATCCTTCATGTAGTGACGATTTTAAGCTTAATACTCTCCTTGGGATTGGGATCTCATGCGGCTCTAATGGCGCAGGGGGCGGCCGTCAAAGATTCTAGCAATGCCGAGTCTACCGGGCTTGTCAGCGGGGAATCAGAAACAGTCGTCGCTGATTTCGGCACGCACTCCATGCTGTCTCAAGCCTGGCGGAGCGGTATTGTCGTGTTCAGTGTGCTGGTCATTTTAATAGTCTTTTCGATTTTAAGTTGGGCCATATTTATCTGGAAGATTGTCGTTTTGCGTCGTCATACGGCGACTAGCGAGGCTTTTATCAAAAATTTTTGGGAAAGCCGCTCGCTCAATGATCTCAACAGTCGACTCGGCGAATATCCCTACAGCCCAGCCAAAGAAGTTTTCCGCACGGGTTATGCGGAATTGGTTCGTGGCAGTCAGCTCAAAGAACACACCACGCAGCAGCAGCTGGCGATCAATGCGGCTATGGAAAACCTCAATCGATCGTTAGGCAAAGCCAAGCGAATCGAACGCAAGAAGTTGGAGACCTATCTGTCTCTGCTAGCCATCATCGCTTCTTCCAGCCCATTTATCGGTTTGTTTGGAACCGTA
>JBGSRE010000574.1:0-3460 GCA_041737755.1 Oligoflexus sp. | reverse complement strand
GTACATGCCAGCAAAGGCTACAAACTCGTTATCCGTCTTGCCCATGGTCAGGACTCGAACATCGACACCGCGCAGCACAGCCAGCTGGAAAGCAGCTAGCAGCGATTCATCGAGAACCAAATAGGGCGAAGCGATCCAAATCCGTTTCTGGGCAAGTTGTAGCGCATGAATGAACAGCAGCCGACAAAAATCCACTGAATCGGCCGGCCCAAAGGCACCCAAGGCGAGCGTTTGCTGCCCTGGTCCTTGATCTGGTCCCAGCCAGTTGACTCCGGGTAACTTCTGGGTGGTGTCGTACCAGTCTTCCAAGAAACATATTTGGGCAGGAATCACCCCAGGGCCTTCTATAGAAATATGAGTATCCCGCCAATGGCCCATTTCGAGATCATCACTTCGATACTCATCGCCGACATTGAGACCTCCTAGAAAAGCGATACGACCATCGATGATGACCAGCTTTCGATGATTGCGAAAGTTGATCTGAAATCGTCCTTTGCGCAGCAGCGTCGAATGAAAGAGGGCTGTTTCCAGTCCTTCTTGGTTCCACTCTCGCAAAAGGGATCGCGGCAGCTCATGAGAACCGATCTGATCGAGCAGCAGGTAAATCTTTACACCCTGCTCACGTTTGACACGCAATCGCCGTAAAACCTCCCGACCCAAGCGATCATAGCGGAAGATATAGAACTGCATCAAAACATAGTCCTGCGCCTCATCAATGGCTTTAAAAATAGCTGCAAAGGCCGCATTGCCGTCGATGAGGAGAGTGACGCGATTATGATGAGTGAAGGAGTATTTGCAGAGGCGCTCGACCAGATTTGGGCTAGTTTGCACGTTCGAACGCGTCGGACCATCGGCTCCGAACGAGCTCAAGAAATTGTTCAAATGTGAATGGAGATTGGCGTCTTTGATCCGTCTGGCTCGCACATAACCCAAAAATCGATGCGGTCCAAACACAATAAAGAATGGCAAACTCAAGATCGGCAGGGTTACCAGGGCAAGACTCCAGGCCACGGCACCTTGGGGGGAGTGGGAATTGACCAGAGCATAATAGGCGGCATAAATGCCCAGCGAATGCATGCCAACAAAAAACCAAAAACTCATATCCATAGATTCAATCAACGGAGCCTCAAGGTGAGAGGGACAGGGTCGAGCTCACAAACGACTCTTCTCAGTCATAACGAAAGATCTGACGACTTGCAAGCGTCACGCCAAAGATAGTCCGAGTGGCTCGACTTTGAGGCTCTTCATCAGGGGAATCTTTGCAGCCAAGGCTCGGTCTCATAGAAAAAGGCAAGTGGGGTTTGGTCCCTACTTGCCCCTTGGCTGCAATGGGAAGACGATTTAAACCTTGATATTTTCGACTTTCATTGTGGCCGGATTAAGCCGCTGCGAGCGAACCAGTTTCTTACCGGCGGCCTTAAGAGAAGGCGCATCTTTGTTCACGTGATAGACTTTCCACTCGGCCTTCTGACGGTCTAAGGACACAACTGTGTAGCCATAATATACGGCGCCAAAATCTGAAAAGTGAGGGTTGACCAACTTGAGCTTGTCGTCAAATATCCGCTCGACCCAACCAGCCTTAGTATAGTTGCTACCCACAAAATCATAGACGCGATCCAGGAAGGATTTTTCACCTTGGGCAGCTTTTTTAGCTGAAAGCTGCAGGCCTAGAGCGAAGTTCGGCGAGGTGACAGATGGCGTCATCAATTCAAAGCCCACGACATTGCTGAGGTCCTTGTTGCTGGCTTGGTTGTAGTCGATCTTCACGAAAGAACTTATATAAGTGTGCAAATCACCGGTCAAGACCAAGAGATTTTTTACACCTCGATCCTTCAGTGATTGAAGGAGGACTTTTCTTTCGCCACGATAGCCATCCCAGGCATCGTATCCTGCAAGAAGGGCTAAAGTCTGCTGAGAGATGCGTTCCAAAACACCGAATTGGGAAAGCAGTGTCTGATTGCCCCAAAGTTTCCAGTGGGCCTTAGATTCCGCCATTCCATCCACCAACCATCGACGCTGATCGGTGCCCAGCATGGTATGACCCACCGTTTCATCGTTGGGTTCGATCGAAGAATCGGTGATATTGGATACCTGAGGCGTGCGATAGGTCCGCGTATCGGTCATAAAGAGTTCAGCCAGATTACCAAACTGAAATTTTCGATAGATCTTTAAAAAAGCAAAGGGATGGGTGGCCGTCTCGTCCAACTGAACGCGAGCGGGTACAAATTCCGTCCAAGCCTTTTGCGCCGAGAGTTTCAGATTTCTGAGCGTCGTGGCGTCAGCTTGAAAGAGCGGATGATCACTGGGTAAAAACAGAGTGTCCTGCTCATAATCCCAGGCAGCATCATTGCCTGTTTCATGATCGTCGGTGGTAATGATCCAGGTATGATTTTCCATAGCTCTTTGTAGACTTCGATCGCTACGATAGATCTTATAAATCGTCCGGTAATCTTCCAAACTCAGCGCGACATCGCCAGGGATATCGATCGTACGGGTCGGATTATCGATTCCTGGGTAGCGTGCATACTCGTAGATAAAGTCACCTAAATGCACCACAAAATCCAGCTCTTCATCAGCCAGGGCGTCGAAAGCATGGAAATTTCCCGTGGAATAATCCTGGCAGGTAAGCAAAGCGTATTTGAGAGACTCAAGATTTTGATCCGCGCCTGCCGAGGTTTTGCAGCGACCTGTTCGGCTGCTCACACCAAGGTAGAGGAAACGATAGTAGTAGCGGCTGGCGGCTTGCAAGCGCGCTTCCGGCAACGCGGCCAAATCAACTTTCACGGTATAATCATAGGCGGCATGGATTTGATCGCCTGCTACCGTGCCCTGATACAAAATCTTTTGAAATTGAGCATCTTCGGCCACCTGAAAATACAGTGGCTCGCTGCTATCCAGGATCATCTCGGGATTTAACCGAGTCCAGAGCACAACACCGTTCGGTGCTGGATCACCCGAAGCAACCGAATGGGGAAAAAAGCGATCCGATTCTGTGGCCAGAGTATCGGCGAAAAGAGTACTAGAAAAACTGATGGTATAAGGAGCTGAAAGGGCAAAACCAAGATTCTTTAGGAAATTGCGTCGGTGAAGGCTCATTGCGTTTCCTCGCCAAAAGTGAAGCCATTACCTATCACAATTTACTACGTCAAACAAGCTATTTAGAGGAAGGCTAAAGGACCAGATTTATTGATAAATTCAATAGTTCAAAGGGACTAGGTGGACGAGGCGCTAAAAGCGCTTCGTCCACCTCCGTGCCTAGCCGCAAAGCGGCGGGTGCCCGTGCCTTTGCCCCCTACCCACAAGTTGAGCGAGGGAAGCCGAACACCCGCTCCACGCACCCGGCGGATGCCCGACGCCCGCGAAGCGGGCTGGGCATGACGACCCATCCGCAGGCTTTATCCGTAAGCACCACCCCCCCCTGAAAAACGGCAGCTCCGACAGAAAACTCTATTTAATGCGC
>JBGSRE010000562.1:0-3187 GCA_041737755.1 Oligoflexus sp. | reverse complement strand
CCAATGTGCTTGGTGTGGCTGGTATTCAATGGGCGCTTGATTCTATTGAAGAACTTCTCTTGGATATCTTTGTCATGATTCCCAGCTGCGTGCCAAGTACCAATGCGGAATTAGCATTTGAAACCAGTGGTGCAAGTTTGAAGGCCAAAGATATTGCTGGTTTTGTGCGGCACCCTCGGGTACTTGGCCTTGCCGAGATGATGAATTTTCCAGGTCTTTTGCACCAGGATCCGGATATCATGCAAAAAATAATGGATTTTCAGAAGCTGCGGCTTGATGGCCACTGCCCTGGACTTAAGGGCAAGGATCTGAATGCTTACGCAGTGGCCGGCATTCATAGCTGTCATGAATCAACGACAGCGATGGAAGCCAGCGAGAAGCTCAGCAAAGGGATCCATGTCCTGATCCGTGAAGGCTCTTGCGCAAAGGATGCGGAAGCACTTCTGCCACTTCTCTCGGCTTATACGTCGACAACGATGGGGCTCTGCAGTGACGATCGCAATCCATTGGACATTCTCGATGAAGGTCATATCTCTTTTATCGTCGATAAAGCTCTCCGTGCCGGCCATAAGCCCGAGGATATTTTTCGAGCGGCGAGCTATGCGACGGCCAAACTTTACGGACTGTCGGATCGGGGAGCGGTTGCACCGGGATATCAGGCCGATCTTTGTTTAGTCCGGCCAAAGACTGGCGATTGGAACTCAGGCCTGTCTATCGAAAAGGTGATCAAGAAAGGTCAAGTCGTCGTGCAAGGGGAACTTAAAAAACAGCTTTCATCGCTTCCTCAAGGCAGAGCCAAGAATCTGAATCTATCGGCCCCTCGCCCAAGCGATCTTTGCTTGAAGGCGAAGACTCCCAGTGTTATGGCGCGCGTTATTGAGGTGATTCCAGGCCAAATTCTCACCCGATCTCTGCAGCTGCGAATGCCTTTAGTGGGCGGTGAAGTAGTGGCCGACCTGAAGCAAGATATCCTCAAAATTATTGTGCTAGAACGGCATCATGGGACAGGCTTTCGATCCGTAGGATTGGTGCATGGTTTTGGCTTAAAATCGGCGGCCATTGCCACCAGCATCAATCACGATTCGCATAATATTATTGCCGTCGGCCCCTGTGATGAATTGATTCTGGCTGCCATCGCTGACCTTATCGCTATCGATGGGGGTATCTGTGTGCGAAGCAATTCCGGAAAAAAAGAGCAGCTGGCACTGCCCATTGCTGGCCTGATGACAGATATCCCGCCTCAGGAGATTGCGGAAAGTCTGCGCCGCTTGAAGACTCTCACCCGTGAGAGTGGCTGTCAGCTCAGCGAACCGTTTCTGCAGCTTTCTTTTCTAGCTTTGCCCGTTATCCCGAGCTTGAAGATTACCGATCGAGGTCTGGTTGATGTCGATCAGTTCTGTAAGGTTCCCGTTCTGTTCGCGGAAGATGGCGACTCTTAATGTTCAGCCATCGGGCTCAGGGCCCGTGTGGTAATTGCAAACTCTGAGCCAGAAATCGTCTGGATGGGCCCAGCATCTCGCTGCATGGGAAGACTTTATTTGCGACTATTGATAACGCTCTGCAGAAAGCCGAAAAAGAATTGGATTTCGGCCTTGGTGACGAGTCGGGTGACAATCGCATAAAGAGGAGTAAGACTGGCAATGCCAATCCTTTGCCATAGGCTGAGTGCTATCATGTCATCATAGAAGAGCATCGCCAACCAGCAGGGGCTGAGGATGACCATAATATTTTTAACCAGTCGAAGATCAAGAATCTTCACAGGATAGATGCGAAGCATGGCGAGGAAGGTATAAAGCTCGCAAATGAAAGTCGTCAAGCCCACAGCGGTACCAGCACCACCTGGACCAAATGTGAGTCCCCAGGGGATGATGAGATAGTCGAGGACGACGTTAAGGACCAGACCGAAAACAAAGATTCTGGAAATTTTTGAACCTGAACTGCTGAGATTCAAGCCGATAGCTGTAAAGGTATTGAGATACATCATAATCAAGACCGGGGTGAGAAAGCAGACAATTTTATAGCTGGCTTCAAAACCTGATCCGTAAAGCGTTCGCGCCAGGTGGTCGCCGAACAAAGTGAGCGCGACGATCAAAGGCAGACAGAAGACCAGTAGGACCTGCAGTAGCTGCTTGACCAGAGTTTCAAATCTTTTTGTGTCTTGATGCAAAGCCTGAGAAAGAGATGGGGTGAATGAGCTATTGATGATAGGTATCATGAGCATGCCAACGCCTATCAGTTTATAGGCGGCTCCAAAATAGCCAACCTCGATATCGGAAGTGAGCTGGCCGAGCATGAAAGTATCGACTTCTCCGTAAATGCTGATAAGCACTGTCGAGAGATAAAAGGGCAGGCTTATTTTGAGGATAGACTTCAGAGTCATAAAACTCGGTCGAGTGCTTAAGAAACTTTGCTTATAGGCGATGAAGAGTAAAAAGGTAACTCCAGCTAATTCGGAAAGTCCGAACATGATAGCGACACCGACCACGCTGGGCTTAAGCAGCAGCATGGCCAGACATCCGCTCACCAGCAAGATTTTCACCCCGATATTAACCAATGAAATCAGCTTGACCTGATCAGTCGCCAAAAAAAGAGTCTGGAGAATGCTTCTTTTAAAGATGAAAAAGGCTGAGTATGCTCCCATGAAGAGAACACACAGGATGATTTCATCCGATTTATTAGAGAAATGGACAAAGCCCAGTAAGCTGAGGCCAAGAATCATAGCGACAACTATTTCCGTAACCAGAATGGTGCTCATGATGCTTCGCGGATGATCGTGATTGCTAGGGACTGTTCGGTTGATATAGGTCGTTAATCCTAGTGGTAGGAAAGTGAAGAATATGCCAGCAATGGATTCGGAAAAGTAGAAGATCCCCATTTTTTCAGGGCCCATGATGCGTGGAAGCAGCATCTTCAGGATGAGGCTGAGGGCCATCGTAATAGCAACGGAAACTGTTAGAAGCGAAACATTTCGGGCGAGTTTCTTATGCATGCTCTGAGTCTGAGCGTCATTCATAAAGGCATCCTATCCTTAAAGCGCCTGAACCCATCGAACATAATTCTGTATTTTACCATGGACGCTTAAGGCAGCACAGGGGCGGTACCTCTTGCCGCTGGTATCAGCCTATTTATTGGTACTGAAGGCTATCTAGTTTCGGGCGCGATAGCGGCAGAAACTATCCAGAGCGTA
>JBGSRE010000534.1:0-3862 GCA_041737755.1 Oligoflexus sp. | reverse complement strand
GGCTATGGCAAGCTGGGAGTTTCCAGCTCCGAGACGTGGGGCAGAAGTTCACGTCAATTATCCCTTTCGTTTTTGCATTGATGTCGATGGGTTCTGCGAAAGTCTAGAGAAGATATTGAGAGAAAAACTTGTGAACACTGAGGATTGTGCCAATGATTTTTGGAAGTATTCTGATTTGGGAGTTAAAATAAAAATTATGAGCGACGGAACCGTCACGGAGCTTCGATTGCAGGACAGTGTGGAACCTCAGCAGGATTTCCCGTGCTTTAGCGAAAAAATTTTGGCCTTGAAATTGCCAATGCCGGCCGACTCCCCTCTGCCAATCTATAGTTTTCATTTCTTTTTCAAATTCAAGCACCAGGTTAAGAGGCCCTGAGAGTCATCCCCTTTTGCAAAAGCTTTCGCCTCTCAGGGCCGAGAGAATCGATTCTTGAAGGGTTGGATTTCTTAAGATTTTGGCGGAACTCGAACTCCATGGACCCACCATTCGACATTGCCATTCGAGTGAATCACTGCTGGTCCGTCGGCACGATGCCTCACTCCATCGAAAAACCAAGCTTCTGCAAAGCCGTCTTCAATGGATGCGGGGCCATCTTCACGGTGCAGAACTTTACTGTCATCCAATTCTTCGGAAACAGTCCCGTCTTTGTAGTAGTAAAGATCTTTTGTCAAAATTTATTTCCTTATTCTGCTAGAAAATTTAAAAAAATCCGCCCTTATGCTCTGGATTGGCTTGCACGGTTTGTCCACTCGCACAATTCAGAGCAGTTAAAGCTCAGCTTCCCAAGGCAGTCCATCGCCAGCGAGCTTAGAGTCCAAGATTTGCGATTTACTTGCAGCCAATCGATCGAAACAATTTGCCAGAATTTGATGGGAATCGCATCCAGACTTTTTACCTTTTTAGCAATTAAAGCAGGATTTACTTGCAAAAATGAGGGAGGGTACGGAGCATAAATGACGTGAAACCAGTCTTTCTCATCATCTTTTTGGGCGGCCATATGCTTATTGGTCGCAGCAGTCTGCTTTGTTTCGGGTTTCCGACCCTGAGCATTTAACAATAGCCCTTGCGAATGCTAGAATAATAAGCACGTGGGAGGATCGCCGCCAATGCTAGAAATCATAAAAAATTGGGTTCTTGTCTTCTGCCTAGAATTTCATTGGGCAGAGGCCTTTGCTGCTGAGACTGTGCCAGCGAAGTTAGCGAACCCAGTCTCGCAGGGCGTTGCCCAGTTGCAGGGCTGGAATCCTGAGCAGAAACTTGCTCTCAAAGGAACTTGGCGGGTGTTTACCGGTGAGTTCATCGAGCCAAGCGGTGTTTGGCAAAAACTCGATCGGGGTGAAGGTCAACTTGTTGAAATCGGACGTTCTCTCTTTGAAATTGATGCCAAACTCTATCCGAACAACCAAGGTGTTATGAGCTACGTGCTCGAACTCCGTGACATTCCCCAGATTTCGGCGCTTGGAATGCTTGCCCCTTCAGTCTTCACCGCAGCCCAGGCTTATTGGGTCTCGCGCAGCGGTGTGGTCACGCCGCTGTTTACTATTGGCCAGCCGGGACTGAGTAAGAAACTGAGTTATCCCGGAGCTAATCCGCAACGGTTTTTTGATCTTCCAAAAGGTGATAGTAACGCAGCACTGGTCATTCATCTGAGTAATTATCATCATAGCTGGGGTGGGCTTTGGCTGCCTCCGACTATTGCCCCGGCTCGGTTGTTGGAGGAGTCTAGACTTCTGGAGAGCAGCGCCAACTTCCTGATGATTGGCGGCCTTTTGTTTATCGTTTTCTATAGTGCGAGCCTCTATGCAAGACGTCGAGAGGATAAAGGCAGTTTGTGGTTGGCTATCCTTTCCATGGGCTTTGTCATTAGGATGGGGGTCTATGTCGGCGGCTTACGGTTTTTTCTGCCCGACTCCATGCTGTTCAATTGGACTCTCAAGTTGATCTATGCATCGATGGTTTGGGGGCCCGTATTTGGCTATTACTTTTTTAATTGCTATTTCCCAAAGCAATTCAAAGCCTGGTACACAAAACTGGCAACAGGGATAGCAGTCCCTATTATCGCCTTTATTCTTCTCACTCCTCCTGAATGGTTCGGTGTCCTGGGTAATCCTTTGATCTATGCCACAGCTCTAAGCGGTTTTTTTATGTGCTACAAAATCACAAGGGTTTATTTTGCTCGAGAGATTGGCGGCGCTATGAGCTTTTATGGAATGATTGCTTTGATGACTGGTGCCTTTCTGGAAGTCGCTAGCGCTCTTGGTATCGTATCAGGGATTCTTAACGCTATGGGCTACGGGATTGTCATCTTTTTAGGCTTTCAAACCCAAATTGTTGCCGTGCGATTTGTTCAGGCTTTTCGTCAATCGGAACGTCTCGGACGTGAACTCCAAAAAGAGGTCGATCGCCAAACCCGCGATCTGAAATCAATTCTCGATAATATCAAACAGGGGATCTTTACCTTGGTCGCGCCCTTGCAAGTGGCTGGATCACAGTTTTCACCCTTCACTCAGGACATGCTCCGTAGACCTAAAATTGAAGGATGTTCGCTGGATGATTTGATTCTCAATCACTGTGAAATATCGACCGATCAAAAGGATCAGCTTCATGCAGCCATGAATAGTACTCTTGGCGAAAGCGTGCTCAACTTTGAAGTAAACGCAGCCTGCTTTCCAAGTGAGCTGGTGATGGTAGCAGGGTCCCATGCACCCGCTAAGGTCCTGGAAGTCGACTGGAGTCCTATCGTTGACAATCAAGGCTCTGTTGAAAAGCTTTTGGTGTGTGTGCGTGATGTCACCGAAATTCGTCAACTGCGACTGGAAGCCGAACAAAACCAACGCGAAATCACTATTCTGAATGAAATCGTCACAGTTGCGGAAGATCGCTTCGTGCGTTTTATCGCCAAAGCCCATGAGTATATCTCTGACAATGAATTCTATATTAAGAAGAACGAGCAAGGGACAGTGCAAGTTGCGAAACGGCTCTTTGTTAATTATCACACCCTAAAAGGCACAGCGCGTACCTATCAACTCAAGCATCTTTCGACTTTGACCCACGATGTCGAACATGTCCTGAGCGAGTATCTCAAAGGCCATATCCCTTGGGATCAGAAGCGATTGATGGATGACCTTAACAATCTTCGCCAGGGCCTCGTTCTCTATGAAAAGGTTGCTCGCGAAAAACTGCATTGGAATCTAAAACAAAAAACCGTCAAGCTCAAGCGCGATGATATTGTGAATCTTTTGCCGCATTTGCGCGGGCTTGAACAGGAAGTACAAAGTGAAGAGGGACGATTGCACCTCGCTACCCTAGGCAATCGCCTCATGGAAAGTGTTTATACGCGACTGACGGATATTATCAGTGAATCCATGCGCGGGCTTGATTCGATAGCTCGTGATCTTGATAAAAAAGCTCCAGAAATTTTGCAATCACCGAATCAGGTTCTCATGGTTGATGATTGGGCAGATCGTTTGCACGGAACCTTAACTCACGTCTTTCGTAATGCAATTGATCACGGACTGGAAAAGCCTGCCGAAAGGCTGCAGCAAGGCAAAGAGCAGCAGGGGCGAATTTTTGTTCGCGCCATTCAAGAGCAGGACAATCTGCGTCTGGAAATTCAGGATGATGGCCGTGGTCTTAACCTTGATAGGATCGAAAGTCTGGCCCGAGGCAAAGGCTTATTAACCGCGAGCTCTGCCACGGATTTGGAAATAGCCTCGATGATCTTCCATTCCGGCTTTTCGACCAAAGATGCGGTTACAGAAATTTCGGGACGGGGAGTCGGCATGGACGCCGTTCGCTCGTTGATTGAAGAACGAGGTGGCAGTGCAGTACTCGAGTTAGATGCCAACTCAATCAACCGTC
>JBGSRE010000510.1:0-1633 GCA_041737755.1 Oligoflexus sp. | reverse complement strand
CACCCAGAAAATGAGTTATCTCACCGATTTGGGCGTGACCGCACTTTGGCTTTCGGCTCCCTACGCCTCTCGTAACGAAGCTGGTAACTCGGTAACACCGGAGCGTGATACCAATAAATATTCGGCATATCATGGCTATTGGCCCTCCCCATCTAACATCGATTACAGCAATCCCTTGGCACCCAGTCCCAGACCTCGCGTTGAGCCTCGCTACGGTTCCGAGGCTGATCTGAAAGAACTGATCAGCGCCGCTCATGGGGCAGAAAGTGCCAACGGGCAAGGCGTTAAGGTTCTCTTCGACTATGTGATGAAGCATGTTGACAGCAATAGCGGTCTTTATAAAGCGCGCAATAACTGGTTCGTGACGCCCAATGGTCGCCCAAGGGTCTGTGGTCCAGAAAATCTCTGGGAAGATGCTTTCTGGGGAACCCGCTGTTCTTTCACCGATTATCTGCCTGGATTCGATTTCTATAGCGCTGAAGCACGGCAATGGTCGATCAATGATGCCGTCTGGTGGGCTAAGGAATTCAATGTGGACGGCCTTCGCTTGGACGCTGTGAAGCATATTCCGAATGAATGGCTGACTGAATTGCGGCAGAAGTTGAACGAGAATTTCCCAGATCCCGTTGGCAATCGCTTTTACCTCGTGGGCGAAGTCTTTGATTATTTCAGTAAAGAAAATCTGAAGCGCTATGTTGATTCTAAAACGATGCTCGATGGACAGTTCGACTTCCCCTACAAAAAAGTTTCCTGCGAAGCGCTATTTAAGCCTGCGGGTGATATTGGCTACTTGGATTACTGGCTGTCTAGCAATGACCGCTATTACGATCGTGGCCTCAACAATCCTTCGCTGATGGTCAACTGGATCGGCAACCACGATATTCCGCGTGCCATCCATTTTGCCAGCCGGCAGATCGATGATTGTGTGCTGGGCAGCGTTCCTGAAAATGGCTGGAGCAGCGGCCAATTCCAACAGCCTCAAGACTCTGCACCTTACGAAAGATTGGGCGTGGCTTTTGCAACAATGCTGACCAACCCGGGCATTCCTCTCATTTATTATGGCGATGAAATCGGTCTTGCCGGCGGCGGAGATCCTGACAATCGGCGCATGATGCCTTGGGACGATCGGCAGTTGAATGTTCATCAGCTAGCTTTGCGCGACAAGGTGCGCAAACTGGCGAAGATTCGAGCTGAGTATAAGGTTCTGGGCCGAGGGCAAAGGAAAATGAGCTACGTTGACCGCGACGCTTGGGTTTATGCCATGGGTGGCTGTGATAGTTTGGATCGAGTCACGATTGCTATCAACAAATCGGATAGCTGGAAGACCGTACCGATTCCTGCTGCCAGTTATGAAGACTTGATGCAAGGCGGAAGCGTGAATGAAAAGACTCTGAGCCTTGCACCAAGAAGCTTTCGAGTTCTTAAAGTGAAACTCTAGCAGGCCAGCGCCCGCCTGCTCCGTGCCTAGCTGCGAAGCGGCGGGTGCCCGTGCCCGCTGCCGAGACAGCGAGCGGATTCAAGTTAAAAGCTGATTTCGCTGCTCAGGGTATAGTTTCGAGCGGGAGTATTATAGCCTTCAACTTCCTGATACCAAGAGTTCAGGAGGTTGCCGACTTTAAGCGAGTGGGCGAGT
>JBGSRE010000508.1:0-3772 GCA_041737755.1 Oligoflexus sp. | reverse complement strand
GCGCATTCGCGAGCGGCATTATTGTACCTCCGGTTCAATCACCAACATAATTTTACGTGTCAATGCCCAGCGTTCCAGCTCGTCCGTGGGATCTTCCCCTTCGATGAGCTTGGTATTGATGCCATGCCCCATCAGCCGCGTTCGACCCAAAGGAATACCAACCCTTTCTGCCACTCGCTGGGCACTGACCGCCCTTAGGACAGAAAGTTCCAGGTTATCGCGAAATCGATGCTGCTGACGGACCGGTCTTTCATCGGAAAAACCGACAATATTGAGCAGTGCTTTGCCAGAGAATGGCAAATACACTTTGGCGAATTTCTCCAGGGCCTTTCGACCTTCGGGAGTGATTTCAGTGCTGGCGCTGGCAAAAAAAGACACCCGAGGGAACATGATATAGACGCGGTCTCCAATCCGACTCGCTTCAGCATCCAGGGCTTTGATTTCCGTGATATCCAGGCGATAGCCGGACGATTTAGGAGCGGCAGTCGATGAACCGGTCGGCGCTCCTAGGGGATTCCTATCCTGAGTCGCGGCGGTCAAGTTGGGGGCAGCTCCCTCCAGAGGTTCTTGGCCTAAATTCTTGGCACTCATAGCCTTTTGCTTGATCTTTTCCGCCCATTCCTTCGGCAAAATCATATCCAGAAGCATTTGCATTGCCCCCTGGGCATCGGCTTCGATTTGAACTTTTGGCTTGGGGCCGCGTTTATCACTGAGATCCTGGAAGGCCTGAATGCGCTCGACCACAGCATTTCCAGCCTGCAGATCTCGCGCTTTAGCTTGTTCTTCTTGAGCGATCGCCGGCGCCTGATCATCGGGTTGAACGGTAGAAGCCTTCTTAATCGTCTTTTCAATGGAGATGTCCTGGTCGGATTTTTCCAGTGCGGCCATCAGCGAGTTGGTCAGCGTAGTGTTGCCCTTTTTCGGCGGATCAACCGAGAAATACATGATATAGAAACCGAGAAGCAGAGTAATCATATCCCCATAGCTCACTGCCCAAGAGCCCTCTTGGTGGGTTTTGCTGTGAGCTTTGCGAAGTCGGGATAAACGCTTCATTTCAGGCGGCATCCTTCACAAGTTTACCGATGATATTGACTCTTTGCTGTTTGCTGACATAGGAGTTCAGCATTTCCTGACTCTTAAGGAGCGAGACTCGATCCGCAGCGAGCAGGACGGCTTGGACGGCAATTTCTGCATGAAACTGCTCCAAACTCACGCGTTTGTTCATGGCTTCGCCTATGGGAGCGATGAAAAAGTTGGCTATGACCAGTCCGTAAAGAGTGGCAACCAGTGCTAAAGCCATTTTAACCCCAGTCTGTCTTGGGTCCATGCCTTCGGTGATGGCTCGCATCAGGTTGACCAGACCAAGCACGGTTCCCACCAGACCAAAAGCTGGGGGATATTTAGCCAGCGACATAAAAAAGTCGGCCACCTGCTTTTGTTTTTCGATGGCTTGGTAAAGCCGTTCTTGAAGTATATTTTCGATTTCAGCCGTCGTAAAATTTAAGCCGATGAGTTCCTGACCATCGCGCAGGATTTCGCCGGCCACATTGGAACCAGGAAAGGCACTGCGTGGAGGCTCACTTGGATTTTGGACAAAGCGCAGACCCGCTTCTATCACCTCGGCGTGTCCCGCACTTCGGCCAAAAATCATATTAAATAGACCTTTGCGAATTTCCCGAAGATGATGCCATGGAGCGGATACGATACCGACCGCCAAAGTTCCGCCAAGAACCATGGTCAGGGCCACATCGTCAAAGAACATGGCAAAGCTTTGATCCAGAAAGAACAGCGAAGCTCTTAAGGCAGCAAATGCAAACAGGAGTCCGATTACGTAAGACATAGGTGGCCTCCTATTGGTTGCGGCCGAGCTGGACGCGAAGTTTTTTGACGATAAAAGCCGTTTCCATATTATCTGGCTCCAGTTCGAGTGATTTCTCATAGGAGAGTACGGCGTCATTGTAGTTTTTTTGCAGGTAATAGATGTTGCCCTGCAAATCATAGAGAACACTGATATAGGGAAAGTCGGCGATCAATCCAGAGAGTCGGACTTTCGCGATTTCAAATTCGCGCTTCAAAATGATCGACTGCACGACGGCCACGCCCTTGCTGAGCTTGGTTAAACTTTCTTTGGACAATTGGGAACACTTATCCATCTCGACAGCAACTGGTGTGGGTGGCGGTTGCATGACAGTTTGCGCCGGAGCAGGCTCGGTTTTGACTTCTGGTTTCTGCTCGAGTGAGACGCTAATTTCATGATTGTTGGGAATACTGCTGCGCGGAATAATAAAGCTTTGGCTGAAATAGCCATCTTTCTCGACTCGCACATTGGCAAAATTAGCCGCATTGATAAACATCTGGTCGGTAGGCATGTTCAATGGAGTCTTGCCTAAAGATTTTATTTCGCCGCGATTGCTAATCAGCTGCACATTGCTGCCTTCCGGTATCGATGTCAATTGCATCGTGCCGCCAGCGCAAGCGGTTATGTACCAGCAGCAAAGCAGAATCTTGATGGAAAGTCTGGGTCTCTGCATAGCCATTCTCAGCTTCCAGTGGATGACACCGATCCGATCGTCGACAGACGAAAGATCTGATTCGGGTTCATCGGTTCCCAGGGCTTGTCGAACGAAGTGAGGAAAACTTTACCTCGTGGCTTAATGGGTGCCGAAGGGGGGCGAGGTAAAGAATGGAAATTATTGAAAAATATCCAGTTGGTGGACTGAGCAAAAATACCGAGTGAAGGGGGGGCGACGCATGTGTTATGCAGCAAACCCCCGGCCCCTTTTGCAATTGATTAGGGGCCAGCTATGGGTTCGAGCGGCGCTGCAGGCTTTTCAGGCAGACCCAGGGCATCCGTAAAATCGGTGCCCTCGCATTGGGCTCCTTTCAGTTGGGTATGACGCAGATCGGCCTTTTGAAAACAAGCGCGATTCAGCTTGGCTCCACTGAGATCAGCTCGACGGAGGCGCGCTCCTTCCAGATTGGCTCCTTCGAGATTGGCTCCTGATAGATTGGCGCCAGCGAGATGAGCTCTCATAAGCGAGACCCCACTCAGATCGCAAGCTTCCAGTTTGGCCGCGCGCAAATCAGCCCCATCGAGGTTAAAAGCGCGGAGATCGCAGCCCTTAAGGTTGGCCCGCCCTGGACCTAAATCCAAACCGGGTTCTAGGACTTGTTTGATCCAAAGCCGATGCATTTCCAAAAGATCGTCCAATTCTTCCTGGCTGGAAACCTGGGTAGGACGGGAAACGGTGATCTCGGGATGGGGTTTGGTTAAGGGTTCTGGGCTTTTTGCAGGATTCTTATCAGCAGCGGGAAGGGGCTTCTCCGCAAGAATATCTTCCCCGGCCATCAGGCGCGGAATCATAGTCGCCAGCCAGGCGTGATCGCCGCGGCACTGATCGCGCAGCGCACGTTCGACCAGCATAAGACGTTGGTTTTCGCTCAGCTCAGAGCTTTGAGGATTTTCCCTCAGGGCACCCAGCATCGCTGCTGCGACCACTGGATTTTTTTCCCAAAGCTCACTGGGATGTTCCGGCAAGCTGTCTTGCATCTCGCGTCTCCTCATTGATTTGATCCAGGCACCTGCATGAGATGACATGCTTCAACCCTTTCAATCTACCGAGCCCAGGGCATTTCTGCAAGATCTTCGCCGGCCCATCATCAGGCAAAGAAATGCCTCCACCTAGCAAAAGCTATCCTGATCAGTTTTTTTTTTTGGAAAACATCGTTACACTCAAGCGTCAGCAGCGTTGTTTCGGACCTTACCCCAAGG
>JBGSRE010000469.1:0-3280 GCA_041737755.1 Oligoflexus sp. | reverse complement strand
AATGGGATCTAATGACGAAGCGGGTACATCGAGCAAGAGTACCTCGGGCTTTACAGCGATAGTCCGGGCTATGCAAAGCCTTTGCTGCTGTCCCCCTGACAAGCGTTCTCCAGATTGTTTTAATTTATCCTTCACTTCATCCCAGAGCGCGGCTTTGCGAAGCGCCCATTCTACTCTTTCCGTCACTTCATTGGGCGCGAGTCGTTCACAGAGTTTTATGCCAAAAGCAATATTGTCAAAAACGGTCATAGGAAATGGGGTCGGTTTCTGAAACACCATTCCAACGCGAGCTCTGAGCTTGGACAAATCACAGTCAGAGGCAAGAATATCCTGTTCATCAAGCATGACTTGGCCATCGGCAATATGCTCAGGATAGAGATCGTATATTCGATTGAACACACGAATGAGAGTAGACTTGCCGCATCCAGATGGACCAACTATGGCAGTCACTTTGTGTAGGGGAATTTCCATGTGAATTGCCTTGAGCGCCTCAAGCTTCCCATAGTGAAAATTTAAGTTGGAAACTTTAATTTTTGTATCTTTATTGGAATCAGGGTCAGTCATCGGGGGGCCCTCACGGCGCGTTTCACAATGAGCTTGGCAACAATGTTGAACGCCAAGACGGCTAGAGTAATTAAAATAGCTCCCGCCCACGCAAGTCTCTGCCAATCCTCATAAGGACTCATAGCAAATTGGTAAATCACAACAGGTAAATTGGCCAATGGCTGCGAAAGGTCAGCACTCCAAAATTGATTGTTCAGAGCTGTGAATATGAGAGGTGCCGTTTCTCCACTGATACGCGCAACCCCTAGCATGATGCCGGTAACGATTCCTGTTTTAGCCGCCTTGAGTGTTACAAAACCGACGATTTTCCATTTTGGGGCACCAAGGGCAGCCGCGGCTTCCCGAAGACTGTTGGGGATGAGCCTTAGCATGCTCTCTGTGCTGCTGACGACCACAGGAATCAAGATAACCATAAGGGCCAACACACCCGCCCATCCGGAGAAATGACCAACCTTAGTGACGATGACCGTATAGATGAAGAAACCAATGATAACCGAAGGAGCTGAAAGAAGAGTTTGCGTTACAAAGCGAGTGACAAGAGTGATCGGAGAATTCCGACCCATTTCCGCGAGGTATATACCAGCGAGCACCCCGATTGGAGTCCCTGCGAGGGTTGCGATGCCGCTCATCAACACACTGCCGAATATCGCATTGAGCAGTCCCCCGTCGGAGCCAGGGGGCGGTGTCATCTGAGTCAGGAGTTGGAGCGCTAGAGACGAATATCCCTTTTCCAAAAGGGTGAAAAGGATCCATCCTAGCCAGAACAAACCGAAAGCCATGGCGGTGAGCGAAAGGCTCAAGGCAAAAATGTTGAAAAGGTAGCGTTGATGCCCAAGCGATAGTAAGGCTTTCAAGAAAGACCTCCGTGCTTGGATTCAACTCTACGTAAAAGAATTTTTGAAGCACCAATGACGAAGAAAGTTAGGACAAATAAGATCAAGCCGAGAAGCATGAGGGCGGAGTTATAGAGCGGGCCTACCGCTTCTGTATATTCGTTAGCCAAGACCGAGGAAATCGTGCTTCCTGGCTTAAAAAGCGACAGGGACAGGCCATGAGCATTGCCGATCACAAAGGTGACAGCCATCGTTTCACCGAGTGCTCGACCGAGTCCGAGCATGATCCCACCAATCACTCCTATTCGACAGTAGGTCAGCGTTATGTGCCACGCCACCTCCCAAGTTGTAGCTCCCATGCCGTAGGCTGATTCCTTTAGGAACCTCGGAACAGTTTCAAATACATCGCGCATCACAGAGGCGATAAACGGGATAATCATAATCGCCAGGATGATACCCGATGTGAGCATGCCAATCCCCATCGGAACACCCAGAAAGAGCCTTCCAATCACGGGAATTTGGCCAATAGTCTGGGTTAACAGAGGCTGCACGTATTCGGCCATAACGGGTGCTAATACAAAAAGACCCCACATTCCATAGATGATACTTGGTATCGCGGCCAGCAGTTCAATCGCGGTGCCGAGGGGCCGCCCTATCGAGGGGGGGGCGAGCTCGCTCAAGAAAAGAGCTATACCAAAACTTGTTGGTACAGCAATGAGCAGTGCAATAAGCGAAGTTATCACCGTGCCATAGATGGCGCCTGCCCCACCAAAAAGTTTATGAACCGGATCCCAATCTGTTGAGCTAAAAAATCCGACTCCAAATTGCTTCCAGGCCGGAAAAGCGCCATAGGAAAGCGTTACTAAAATGCCGAGAAGAGTGATCGGAATCAACAAGGCACAAAGCAGTGTGCACAAATGAAAGGCATTGTCTTGATGCTTATGTTGGCGAAAGGTATTTACAATTTCAAGCAGTCTCTGTTTCCAACTATTTACGATGAGAGGAGTGGCCTCAGTCGGCAGCACTTCATCGCCCCCGCTAAACATCTTGCGCAGCACCATAAAAAATTCCTCTTATTGCCTGCCCACATTTATAGGAGCGACTTGCCATTTTGATTTTTGATGTCCATCCACGCTGTTTCGACCATTTTCACAACGTTGTCAGGCAAAGGAACATAGTGTAAGGCTTCGGCCGCATCAGAGCCTTGTTTGTTAAAGGCTGACCTAAAGAATGACAGGGCGATCTTTGTTCGCTCTGGATTTACAGGATTTTTTTGCATAAGAATAAACGTTGATCCGGCAATCGGCCAAGATTCTTCCCCGGGAGCATCGGTCAAAACCAAATTGAAGGCTTCAGCCTTATCCCATTGAGCACTTGCCGCGGCCGCCGTAAAAGAAGTCATATCAGCTTTTACAAACTTACCGGCACTGTTTTGCATTGATGCGTAGCTCATGTTGCTTTGCAGAGCATAGGCATACTCAACATAACCAATGGATCCATTTACTTTTTGAACATAGGCGGCAACTCCTTCATTGCCTTTGCCTGCAATACCAATAGGCCAGGAAATTGCTGTCCCTTCGCCTACTTTTGTTTTCCATGTATTGCTGACTTTGGAGAGAAAATTCGACCAGATAAATGTGGTGCCTGATCCATCGGCGCGATGCACAACTGTGATCGGTTTCGCTGGTAACTTCAGATGCTTATTGATATCGGTAATTGCTTTTGCATCCCAAGTTTTGATGTGACCCAAGTAAATTTCCGCTAGGATATCACCTGTCAGACGAAGCTCCCCAGGTTTGATACCTTGAATGTTTATAATAGGAACTACCGAGCCATTGACTATTGGAAATTGTACCAATCCATCTTTGTCAAGTTCTGCCTGT